>JACDDU010000015.1 GCA_013816845.1 Gammaproteobacteria bacterium | reverse complement strand
TTAACGCTTTGAATTTAAGATAAGAATATGGCCGTCATCGATTATCGTGTAATTGATCACGTAAGATGTAATCCGTGAATATCGAGAACCGAAGACAGACGCCATTCGTGACGCCTAACAACCAGGATCAGCGGCGCCGAGCCAGTGGGGTTCGCGAAACTTCGAAAGCGATCGACGAGGCGTCCGTTGCATCCATTTGTTAGGCGTCATTGTAATTTTATGATTATTTAACATAGTGGCACAGGATATAATTTCGAAGGATCAAAACCTTTGATAATGCTATTATTACTTTGGCGTCTTCAATTGTGTCGTCTAATTCAATCCCAAACATCACTTTCCCAATTTTCCCAATTGTTATAGGATCTTGGGAGTCGAGCCAATATTCAATGGAATCAATAATCTTTTTAACAATAGGGTCACCGTCTACGATGATCATTTCGTTAACTTTTAAAAGCGCTGGATAATAATTATTTTGTGAATCGAGACAGACATGCAGTATTATGTTTTCTATTGTTAATAGTTTAAATTCAATTGCTCCATCATCAGAATATTTAATACCAGTTATCATACATTTAATGACGCCTAACAACCAAGATCAGCGGCGGCCCGCCGAAAACGGCACGCGAAGCCACACGCACGATCGACGGGCCGTCCGTTGCATCGCAAGTTAGGCGTCACGGGGTATAATGCAGGCATTGGAGATTTAGTAATTAAAAAGCACAACAGGGTTCAGGCGAGCCGAAACACGCGAAACGTATGGAAATCTATAACGCAGAGATTGGCATGCCCAGAGGAAGCGATCACCGGGTTTTCAGTGTATCTGAGGGAATCATTCCCAGACCAGGGGCCCAAAGATTACCACGAAGGATCGAATTCGCTGACGCCTAACAACCAAGATCAGCGGCGCCGAGCCGATAATCGTTCATAAAGCACGCAAACGGTCGACGAGGCGTCCGTTGCATCGCAAGTTAGGCGTCGCGGATAGTCCATTTAAGTTGAATTCTAAGATAAACATAATCGTCAAATTTTTCATTGAAGATTATCTTACTAATGAGATTGATAATTATTTTTGCCAAATTTGCATCAATTAGAATCACCAAACAAACCCAAACTGTAGACATCTTATAAAACGAGAGATAAATAGCCGATACAACCAGGTATAATATGCCGATAACGGCGGCAACTGTTATATCAATCAATCTATCAGACCAGGCCTTTGGAAATATGGACGATCGATAGGCGAACCAAAATCCAATCTGGCCATACATGGTTAATGCAAATGCGAGACATAAGAGGCATAGAATCCAGATGTCCCCAGGATGATAGTGATACCGCATCATTAGTGACGCCTAACAACCAAGATCAGCGGCGACCCGCAGGATGCGCCACGAAGAACTAAGGACGCGCCCGACGGGGCGTCCGTTGCATCGCCAGTTAGGCATCACGCGATTAAAATACATTTAAAGATTTCTTGTTTATAATTTTTTTATTTGCTTATTCGATAAAATTCAATATACGGGTTGGCCAGATCCATTTTCCACCAAAAGTCTTCGGTTATCTTACCTTCGGGGGAATACCTGACCTGATTGCAGGTACCATCACGCATTACATAGATAATCATTGCTGGATGCTTACCTTCGTATGGTTTGGATTCACCCGCACAGTCAGGGAACTGTTGAATTCGAACACCAATTAGATCATTATTGTCTTTATGTTTGTTATTCCACCGACCAACTGAGAAATTGGTAATAATTGGATCTTCTTCGGCTTCGGGCCTTACATTTGATTCGCAGCCACAGACAATTGACAATATTCCAGCAACTAAGAAAAACTTCATATTAGTGATGCCTAACAACCAAGATCAGCGGCGCCGAGCCGAAAAACGTTCATAAAGCACGGAAACGGTCGACGAGGCGTCCGTTGCATCGCAAGTTAGGCGTCACGGGGTATAATGCGGGCATTGGAGATTTAGTAATTCAAAAGCACAACATGGTTCAGGCG
>JACDDU010000014.1 GCA_013816845.1 Gammaproteobacteria bacterium | reverse complement strand
CTAGTATGTGGTTACTGCTAAGCAATTACTGCTAAGCAATTATTGGTAAGCCATTATATTGGCTTTTTATGCGATGTTGGATTAATATTCTAGCTTTTAAGTCTTTGCTGCTTCCCAAAGGATTTGAAGTAATATATTTAATTAGCGGATAACACTCTTAGCATTACATCGTGGTTAGAACTATATTTATCAACATCTACTGCAGCAGGAATATTAACTGGAAATCATTTAAACTAATCCAGAAGTTGTATCATTAAAAATATGATGGCTGATTAAATCTAGTCCAACTCATTTTATAAGTGAAGTTGCTAAGCCTTATAATAGATTTTTATAGATTTTTATATTTTTTGCTTTCCAAAGTAAACCTGGATGATTTAAGAGATTTTGTGCTAATGCAGTATCTGGTGTTAGATGTGCGCTTTCAATTGAGACTGTCATCGTAAGTGTGTAAATAGCTAAAATCAAGTATCCTTATCGCCAACGATTAGGGGATAAATCCAAAAGGAAAAAGTGATGGCTATTAATGATGAGATGTTAGATGAACTACTGGGCAATGCCAAGACACAAGACGATCTATTTGGCAAAGAAGGAATATTAAAACAGCTCTCAAAGCAATTAATGGAACGTCTGCTCGAAATGGAAATGACCAACCATTTGGGTTACATGAAACATGCTGTTGAAGGAAATAACAGCGGCAATTCACGGAATGGCAAGACAAAAAAGACCGTTAAAACAGGGAATGGTCAAATTGAAATAACCGTTCCACGAGATAGGCAAAGCGAATTTGAACCTATTTTAGTTGAAAAACGTCAGAGTCATTTAAAAGGACTGGATGATCAAGTGCTATCACTTTACGCACGCGGAATGACTGTCAGAGATATACAATCGCATCTAACAGAGCTGTATGGCACAGAAATTTCACGTGATTTGATTTCAACGATGACGGATGCCGTATTAGAAGATGTCACCGAGTGGCGTAGTCGTCCGCTTGACAAAATCTATCCTATTGTGTTTATAGATGGATTTGTAGCGAAATGCCGGCTCGATGGCCGTGTGAGTAATCGGACAGTGTATGTTATGTATGGCATCAATATGGAAGGGCAAAAGGAAGTGCTAGGACTTTACATTGGCGAAAATGAAGGCGCTAAATTTTGGCTACAGGTTTTAACCGAGCTTAAAAATCGTGGCGTTGAGGATGTTTTTATACTGTGCGCTGATGGTTTAAAAGGATTGCCGGAATCGGTAGAAGCGACCTTCCCCAACGCTATTTTTCAAACGTGTGTTGTTCATATGGTACGTCACTCACTAAATTATGTTCCTTATCAAGAAAAGAAAGTTGTGGCCGCAGATTTGAAGAAAATTTATCAATCCCCTACACGAGAATCGGCCTGCGAGGCGTTAGATGATTTTGAGCTCACCTGGGGAGAAAAATACGCTGCTATTGTTAAATCTTGGCGTCAAAACTGGGAAAGAATCATACCATTTTTAGATTTTCCAATGGAGATCCGCAAAGTCATTTACACGACCAACATGGTGGAATCACTGAATGCCACATTGCGTAAAGCAGTGAGGAATCGAGGGCATTTCTCAACAGAGGACAGCCTTATGAAAGTGCTTTATCTTGCTATTTCTGGTGTTTCAAAAAAATGGACGATGCCGATTCGAGATTGGAAACTTGCATTGAATCGATTTTCAATTATGTTTCCTGAACGATTTCCGGAAAAATTATTAGCCTGATTTTTAAGTTGTTTGTGTACGATGGGTTCGTGTGAATAAAACGGATGGACGAAATGTGAAAATAAAAAAATTTTCATATTATTAGCCACTGCTTTGCCCACACGACGTCTACAGAAGTTTTTTAATGACCACAGCAAACGATTTTTAAAAAACTTTTTGACATACGGAGGTAAATATGAAATTATAAAGCTGTGGTAATTTGTAAATGCAGTATAAGAAATTTCACGGCTATTTACACAGTTCAGATGACTCTCCCTGCTAGCCGGTCTTGACAAATTATAAATTTCTAATTTACTGAGCTGTCTTATCTAACAC
>JACDDU010000013.1 GCA_013816845.1 Gammaproteobacteria bacterium | reverse complement strand
AAATGCCACCATCGACTGGCAGGAATACTTTGAAGATATTATTGGAGTAACAAAACCTGTAGATGCCGCGGTTGAAAATATTACTCTTCTTTTTTTTGGCAGAAGCGGGAAATACATGGAATCAAAACCTCTACACGGCTCACAAAAATCAAAATGGCTAGATAAAAATACATTGGAAGTAAGCCTGAAAATTATTATTAATTATGAATTGCAACGCCTAATTCTTTCATACGCAGAAAGTGTAAAAGTCCTAGAACCAGCGAAGCTTGCTTTGTCAATAAAAGAAAGGTTGAAAGATGCCTATTACCAATATTAGGTTTTACTTTTCGTTGCAATCAGTTTTTAGTTGGTAACAAATGCAAATTTAAAATTAGGTGCAAGCTGATGTTATTCCTGAAGCAACCAACCAATTCTTATAGGTCCGCATGTGTTTTTTCCACCATGATCGTAAAAAATGAAGATTAAATAAACCGAAGCTGGATAATAAAAGCCTAACCTTACCTTATAAATTTGATGTGGAAATTACAAGCTTCTTAATTGGTACTTGTTGTATAGCAGAACATAGGTTACACTTTTCCTTAACCGTTAAGAAGCCCTTAATTTTGGTGGTTGCCCTTAAGGGCGCTTAACGGTTCAAAGTGTAGCAGAACATAGGTTACACTTTTATTTTAGCTCTTTGACATATAGCAAGAAGACTACCAGTTTATAGCATCAATGGGGTAATGGAATAGTTGCTTTAACTCGTTATTTTGGCGGATTACCAGGCAGTGGTTTTCGATATTAATTTCAGCTACCACATAGCTGTATTTCAACTCTGGTATTACAGTAAATGTCTCGTTGGGTAAATAAAGTTTGAGGTCACTTCTTATAAACCGGATATAATAAACGCATCCTTTGGTAAGTAGTATTTTTATTTCTAATCGCGGTTTAAGTGCAGCAAGATGTACCGTGCCGTTGTAATAAATAGGCGGTAATAATAATGCTCTTACTTCATTAGGTGTTTTATGACCTTGTGAACTGTAGCGATGATGACTGTTATGAAAATCAGTAAAAGACTGCTCACGAGCTGACAGATCATCGAGGCTTTTAAAGGTGTTCATTTGCAAAAATCTTTTCTGGTAAGTGTGATTAAACTTTTCAATAATGCCATTACGCCAAGGCTCTTTTACGGGGATAAAAACAGGTGCAACACCTTGGCTAAGTGCAAAGCGCACCACACTGCCAAAGCTGCGTGGATAGCGGTTGCTGCCCCTGAAAGCCAATTCATTATCCATTTGCAAAGCATCAGGCATGCCATGTGTTTGCCAAAAGGAAGCAATCGCTTGTACAATACCTTCGGATGATTTGGTACGTACTGCTTTTACAAAACAACTATGCGTGGTTACATCTATCAAATTAATACTATAGAACTTGCCATCACCTTTGATGTAGCGTGGACCTATTAAATCCATTTGATGAGTATGCCAAAACAAATCGGGATAATCTTTAGGAGATTTTTGAACAGCAACTTGTTTGCTTAATCCATGCTTTGCAATAACCCGGTTGATGGTCCAAACAGCAGGTGGCGGTTTAATGCCACGACGTTCACATTCATACTGAATGGATATTGCTCCAATCTGGGCCATCTTTTCATTCATCAGGTCATTGCGGATAAGAAGAATTTGCTGCTCTGTTTCGGCCTCTAATGTGCTGTTCGTTTTCTTGGGTGCTTTGCTTTCATCCTCAAACCAATTTGGAGCATCAGAACTTTCTTTATAACGCTTTATCCAATGATGTAACCATTTGCGGCTTTTGCCCATTGAACGGGCAATTGTTGCCACTTTTTCACCTTGTAAATACCGTTTAATTGCTTCTTGCCTTTGCTGATATTCTTTCATTCAACTTTTCAATGAGTATCAGCATTTTATGTCAAAGAACTTTAAAAAGTGTTACCTATGTTGTGCTACACCGAAAAGTGTAACCGATGTTATGCTATTTATCAACTATGCATTATTAGTGATGGTAAATACAACACTGTGTACCAAAAGTCTCGCTTCACTTCAACCGGAAACTTTTTAGATATACTTTTCGCTGCTGATAGAAGTTAATTTATAAAACCTTA
>JACDDU010000012.1 GCA_013816845.1 Gammaproteobacteria bacterium | reverse complement strand
TTAAACACAAAGGCTCAAATACTCATTAGACACAAACACGCAATTTTTCTTCTCAATAAAAATTTTAAGGAGTAGGATGCTGTGAAAAATAAAAAGTCTAACCATTTAAGTAAGCCTTCCATTCATGTCGAGCGATCCGAGAATTTTGAATATAAAATTTATAAGGAAACCGCAAAGGCATGCACAAACCAGTTTAACTCAAGCTTACAAAATCTGCGTGCAGTCTATCTGCCTAGTGTGTGGAGATAAAAATCATGAATCAAGCAGCGATGTATGTACGAGTATCAACACAGAGGCAAAAAGAAGAGGCTACAATAGAAAGTCAGAAGGCTCTTTTACAACACTTTGCTCAAAGTAAAGGTTTTGAAATAAGTTCAGAGTGGATTTTTGAAGATAATGGAGTTTCTGGATCTACATTAGCCCGTCCAGCTTTAGATAGATTAAGAGATTATGCATCTGAAGGATTATTTGATCACATTTTCATCTTATCTCCAGATCGTTTGTCAAGAAAATATGCTTACCAAGCTATCTTGATTGATGAGTTTAAATCTAATAACATTACTTTAATTTTTCAAAATTCACCTAGCCCAGAAACACCAGGAGAACACCTTTTGCTTCAAATGCAAGGAATGTTTGCAGAGTACGAACGAGCTCAAATCGCAGAACGTTCTCGAAGAGGAAAAAAGCATAAGGCTAAAAATGGAAGTGTTAGTGTTTTATCTAACGCACCGTATGGATATAGGTATATCAGGGGCTTGAAAGGAGTATCCTCGTACTTTGAAATAATAGATAGAGAAGCATCTGTAATAAAGATAATTTTCAATCTTTACGTTAAGGATCGTCTCTCTATTGCAGGTATCAGAGATTACTTAGCTAATCAGCAAATAAACAGTCCTAAGGGTAAACCAAAATGGTCTAGAAGTTCCCTAAGCAACATTTTGAATAATTCTGCTTATAAAGGAATTGCATACTTTGGGAAACGAGAAAAGTGCGAGCCGAATCCAATGCGTTTAGTAAACCGCTGTGCGCGAGTAAAAGGAAGGTATATAGCTAGGAAAAGCTTTCGACAAAAAAGCATAGAAGAATGTATTGAAATTCCTGTTCCCATTATTGTTGAAACTGATATTTTTGAGATGGCCCAGCAATTATTTCAAAAAAACAAGCAACAGTCAACAAGGAATGCTAAAAAGGGTTCACTCCTGCAAGGGCTTATTTCTTGTAAGGAATGTGGATACGGTTTTGTAACAAGTGGCTCTGGAAAATCCATAAATGGCCATCGCTACTATCGTTGTAATAACCAAACTAAAAAGTGTCTAAACCGGGGTATTCGGACAGATAGGCTAGACACGGCAATTTGGGAATCAATAATTTCCATGCTAGAAACACCAAATCTTATTCAAGGTGAGGTTTCAAGGCGATTATCCGATCTAGAGAAAGCGCCAATAACTCATCAATACAAACTGATAGAAAAGAAATTGGATAAGTTAGACCAAGAAGCAAATCGTCTATTAGATGCCTATCAAGGCGAGTGTATTGACCTTTCAGAACTTAAACAACGAATGAATACCATAAAAAGAGAAAAAAATAATCTTAACCGACAAAAAGAAGAATCAAACTCAGGTATAAGTAAATACCAATTGTTAGAGCTGAAAGAGGCTGTGAATCATTTTTCTAATCACTTGCGTACTTCTGAAAAAGAACTTGATTTTGAAGAGAAGAGAAAGGTATTAAGGATGTTGATTCAAGAAATTCGGATAGGAAAGGATGATATATGCGTTGATCATATCATTCCTTTAAAAAAAAAGTTAGTTTCTGACAAAAATGCGCGTTTGTGTCCAAGGAGTCAAGGCACAAAGAGAAGGCATAAATACTTAAAAAATCTTCTTTGAGACTTTGTGTCTAGTATATCAATTTTTATTTGTATGTTAAACATGTGTTGCAGAGTATTTTTGTTAATTTTTACCTGTGAATCATAGAGATTTTTTGCTACTATCGAGCATGAAATTACCCAAATAATTACTAATGTCCATAAAATTTTCTTGGTATAATTAGGTTTTAACGACTATGGATGAGAAAAAAGATCCAGTGCATCAGGGCATCGTTTGGCGCCCCATCAACACCATTAGGCCAAAAGTAATTGGTATTGCAAAGCAGGAAGATCGCTTGCTCGTCTGTGAGGTTCTCAACGATCAAGGTGAACTCAAGGGATGGTGTCCGCTTGGCGGGGGAATCGAATTTGGCGAAACTAGCGAAAATGCACTGAAGCGGGAAATTTCCGAGGAGCTTGGATGCGGAATATTTATCACAGGAGATCCATTCATTTGCGAAAACATCTATGAGCACCACGGATTCACAGGTCACGATATCGTTCTTGCATTTCCCATAAATTTTGATGATCCAGAAATTTACGCCAAAAAGCGTGTCCAAATTTGTGAAAGTTGCGGAAGCCTGCACTGGGTAGAGTGGATTGAGATGGAGCGCTTTCGCTCTGGAGAAGAAAAATTGTTTCCGCCTGCTCTCATAAACCAAATATTATGAAACTGGATTGAACTATGGTTAGTCTGTTGACGATGAGTATGAGTACGCGCGCTAA
>JACDDU010000011.1 GCA_013816845.1 Gammaproteobacteria bacterium | reverse complement strand
ACAATTTGAAAAATCTTCATCATGATTTTTTACTATTATTATGATGTGGTAAACGCTTTTCGCGTTTTCCACATCCAACAAAAAAAGTCCACTGTCTGTCAGATTAAATAGTAGTGATTACATCTAATGCCATGTTTACCACATTTCAACACATTGGTAATAATAATGACAATAATTATATTGATTTGAATACAAATACTAACTTGGAACTGGCTCTATGAATGGGGAAGCCTACAAGAAAACTCAAAACCATTGTTTTGTAAAATCTTTGTCGAAGCATTGTGCCCGGGTGCTGTTTTTGCAGTTATAGTTATTGTAGGGTTAGTTTTTTTTGAAATTGAGATAAGTTCTTTACAGGCAAAAGAAGCAATTCCTTGTCCTTCAAATTCTTTAAACGTCCAGTATGCAATTTCAACTTTTCCGTCCTGGGGTTGTCCTGTGAAACTACCGGTCCCAACAATTTGATTGTTATTAAAAACGAAGTAACCAACCCAAGGCTTGTTAAAACCGATTTTTGGATAATATTCGTCCATTGAATTGATTAATTGTTGGCAGTCCGTTGAGGAATAAATTTCATTAGTCTTGTCCTCGTTAGTATTTATAATCTTTAATTCCATTTTTGTCTCTTGATAATATTGTTGGCATGTTGCTCTATGCTGACCGCTAACGTTTTGCATTGCCGAAGGGTAGGGGATTCATAGCTGGGCATGACCGGACAAATGGTAAATTGAAAATATGAAGTTGAAGATAACGACTAAAGGTTAATTGTAAAGTTCAGCCCCGCACCACAGCTGTCACATTGTTAATGTACAAGTTTCAATGTCCGGTCCTGACTTTTGGCAATGCATTGTTAGCATTCCCTTATCTTTCATGCGATTTACAGTTGCAAGATTCGCAAATATTCTATCCAAGGTCCAACTTCTGCTTTATATTGTTTAGCCATTACACGCGAAATTTGAGCAATATGATTAAGGTCATGTACAACCCAAGCAGAAAGAAGTTGGGATAAGGTCACTTCTCCGAAAGTAGGATGAATACCTTTTTCCTCCAGGTTTTTGTCCGTGAGTTTTTTTGAACGGAGGTTTTCAATATTCTTTTCACGTAGTGTCTTAAGTTCGTCTAAAAGTTGTGTCAATGATTTTTCTTTACTTTCTTCAAATTGGGCGAGACGGTTAAAAGGCTCAAATTTTTTGTCATGTTTTTCTGAAAGGATAATTTCTGCTCTTGGAATCCAGTCAGTTCTTTCTCCATTAATAAGATGGCCGATAATATCATATACACTCCATGTTTGTCCACCTTCGTTGTTTGAAGTCCATTCGGCAGAAATATTTTGCAGCATTGTATTAAGAACGTCTGGTGTACGCTCAAGAATTTCCATAGATTTTTCTAAAGTAAAAATCATCGTTTGTTTCTTTAACTGTGCAATCGTAAGTTTAAAATTCTAAGTGACTTTTGTCTGACTGGTAGTCAATCTGATATATGCCTGGTCACGGGTTGCTGCTAACGCATCAGAGATAAATAAAGTTATTAAAAGAAGGGATTAGAAGCACAACTGTTCGTTCACCACTAAAAACACTTATTTTAAAAATTTGTATTTAAATTTTTGTTATCATTCGTGGTACTTCCGCTAGAACTAAAACTTCCAGTAAACGCATTTAAGCAATTAAATTTAGGGATACGGTAGCAATAAAAAGACATAGTAGCAAAAGGAACAATGAGGGCATACGCTTTTGCCAGGGATTATTCACTTTGAAGTGAAAATACTGTGCACTTAACATCAGGAAAGCCATCAAAAGTGCCCGAATTAGAACCAGCGAAGGATACCAGATACCTGCTACAAGCAATGTTGCCAATGCTATTTTAGTTGACCCAACAATCGTGCGTGTAAGATCACTCAGGCCATATTGGTTAAATTCTTTCATGATATTATCGAAACGAAAAACCCATACAAAAACAACAGAAAGAGCAACAATGAGTTGTGCAATCACAGATAAGTTTACCATTTTAGTTTTTTTTAAATTTCTTTACTCATTTGGCTTTTCAGGTTCTGACCCGTTATTTTTGAGCGATTTCTGATCTTCACCTTTTAATTCCCTGCCTGATTAAAGTTTGAATAGCAAGCTGTCGCAATAAAATGGCAGGTAACGTTCGAGTATTTGCGAAGGCAGGGAATTCATTGTTCGTCAAGCTTGGTACAAATGCCCAATTGAAAATATAAATTTGAAGTTAAAAATAAAAGCTGAACATTGAACGTCAGCCCGAACCGCTGCTGATGCTTGCACATAGCTGATGTTACAATGTCCAGCCCTGCTTTTGCAAATACTTTTGTTGGCTGTAGTTTTATTATTCAAATCTTAGTTCTTCAATTACTTTCAAACAATGATTTTTCAATTTACTCGGAACGTTTGGGTGATGTTGATGTTAATCTATGAAAAAGTAGTGGTTTATTATCGTTTGTTCTTATGTTTTGAAAATAAAGCATTTCACCTTTAGGTCCGTTAACTGGAATTGGATTTGTGGGTGTCCTACCAAATTCACCATAACTATCAGGTATTTCATCGCAGTCAAGTCCTGCAATGAATTTATAGTTCATTAAGTGGCTTGAATTGTCCGCCTTGATGGTCGTTCTTGGTTTATTGAATAAATTTTTGAATAGTTTCATGGTCGTCAAAAATTACAGCCAACGATTGAGGCTTGGCGTTGTTGGGATATTTGAAAAACGTCCCGCTGACAACTGAAGCCCAAAAATGATTTAAAAGTTGAAGATAAAAACGAAAAGCCCAATTACTAACGTCAAGCTGAAACTGCTGCTGATAGCAGACTACAGCCGAAGTTCCAATGTCCTGCCCCAATTTTGGCAATGCAATGTTGACTGCTGGCGTTTCCCGTTTTCTGTTATTCTGTAACGCCATTGTCAATTATGCTAAATATTTTTTGTTCACAACTTATTTCTGCTACAAGTCCAAATGGAATTGTAAATGTTGGTGAAGTGTGTCCAAAGTCCATTTCTGTAATTATTGGCAATTCTGTTAATTGATTCTCGTCTCTTACAATTTCTAACAAAATTCTATTGTATTCCCCCGTGAATTTATTGTCAAACGGTCTGCCTACAATAAGTCCGTTGATGTTATGTAAAATTCCCTGTGCAGCATAGTTCCGTAATATCCATTTAAAATTTGCAGGGTTCATTATTTCTTCTGATGTTTCCAAAAACATAATGGAGTTTTCCCATTCATCGGGGGTTAACCAATAGGCAGTTCCTTTTAGAAATTCTAATACTTCTACACAGCCTCCTAATAATTTTCCTTGTACTTTTTGTTTCCTTGTAAAAAGTTCCAACTGCTTGAGGTTGTCAGGGTTCGCGGAGTATCTTGTAGCGAAGTGTCAAACCAATCAAGCATTTCACTTGTCCACCCGTTTTTATTTGGTAAGATTTGTCCTATAGTATTGGAGCTAAACAGCGTTCTTTTTATATCATCAATCTGATATTCAAACATTCCACCATTTTCAGCAAAACCAACTAATAATGATGTTCCGTAAAAAGACACGAATCCAGCTTTGTAACATGCGAGATGCGTAATTGTCGTATCAGAAAATCCCCAGAATATTTTCGGATTTTTTGTAATTATTGAAAGATCAATAAAGGGTAAAGTTCTAATGCTGTCGTCACCGCCAATGTTGGATATTATAGCTTTTATAGAATTGTCTGAAAAAGCTTCCATTAAATCGTCTGCTCTTGCTTGTGGATTTTTATTAACCCAATCTGCTGGCTTTAAAGAATTTTTAGTTTCCACAACTGTCAGCCCAAATGTTTCTTCTAATTGTTTTTTTCCTTTATTATAGCGATGTGGCAATTCACCTGCTCCACCCCAGGAAAGTGAAACAGATGCGACTTTGTCGCCTTGTATTAATTTTTTTGGTTTAATAAGTTTCATAAAATTCTAAAAGTAATTTCAATTGTGGGTGTCGTGTTACGCTTGCAGGCAACGTTCGAGTATTGTGCAGGTGGGGAATTTTATAATGTCCAGCCTGGAACTGCAGCTGATTGAAAAACTTTTGATGAAGATAACAACTAAAAGCAAAATTACTAACGTCCTGCCCGAACAACTGCTGATTGTGTACTCAGCTGAAGTTTGTTTGTCCTGCCCCACTTGCAGCAATACTTTGTTGTATGCAGCCAAAGGAGTCTCGTCAAAAATTTTCGTATTTGGGTGCACAGGATACTTACTACGTGGGTACCATCAAGGGAGTAGGGCGTATTTATCAGCAGACCTTATTGATACCTATACCCGTGTAGCATTTGCCAAAGTGTATGACCGCAAAAATGCCATCACCGCCGCCGACCTTTTGAATGACCGGGTGATTCCATTTTTTGATCACCAGGAAATACCCTTGCTCAGAGTGCTAACCGATCGGGGAACCGAATACAAAGGTAAACGTGAGCACCACGAGTACGAACTATACTTGAGTATTGAAGCCATCGAGCACAGCAAGACCCAGGTGCGCAGCCCCCAATCCAATGGCATTTGTGAAAGGTTACACAGGACCATAC
>JACDDU010000010.1 GCA_013816845.1 Gammaproteobacteria bacterium | reverse complement strand
GCAGTATACGCTGCCCAGCGACGCAAGGTCGCCTGACACATCGACGCATTTTCGTCCGCTGACACTGACGAAAATCCGTCAGATTGACTGCGGCTGGACTCTGAGCGGCTTGGATGAGCGGTTACCAATGACCCCACACCACTTCGGCTTTTTCTTTATCGATAATGATTGTCTGTGGTGTTTTTGTTTCGTTATTTACCTTACCCGTCTCACGCAGTAAGAGCTTTCCCTTGTTTTCACCAATGAATGAAAGGCGACAACTTATGATTTTATTGTCCCTTATAACATCAAGGTCGATGGTTAATGAGGTTAAATCATCAATATTCTTCGGTATTTCTAGTGCATTTAATATGTTTATGAATAAATTTAGAAAAATGATAATGAGATATTTCATTGTTTTCCATGCTTCTATCTTAGTAAATATTGAATTCCCGATGCCTAACAACCAAGATCAGCGGCGACCCGCAGGATGCGCCACGAAAAACTAAGGACGCGCCCGACGGGGCGTCCGTTGCATCGCCAGTTAGGCGTCATCTTTTTATGGATACGGAAGAAATTTATCATGTTCAACACCGAGAGGTTCAGCGCCAAATCCTTTACCCTGGTGCGATATCGTGTGACAAATCCCAAGTACAATGAGTCCTATCATTCCAATGCCGCTAAATCCAATGAAATAGATTACCTTGAAATAAATATGAACCTGTTTGTTTTTACACAAAAGATAAATAATGGGAATATTTGAGGCCAACACTGTAAGGTATACCCAAAAGGTATACTTAGTTACCAGGTAAAATCCCCGCTCATTTATCCCATGCTTGGAATAATGAACATAAAATAAAGCCACATATAGCCCGAGGGCAAATATAAAGTTTAATAATAGAAAGAAGAATGTCGATTTAGAGTGCATTTTTCGTGACGCCTAACAACCAAGATCAGCGGCGCCGAGCCGGTAATCGTTCATAGAGCACAGAAACGGTCGACGAGGCGTCCGTTGCATCGCAAGTTAGGCGTAACGCCAAAGAATAGCAGAAGTGAATTTAGCATCGCAGGAGTGGAATTGAGCCGTGATCATCGCAGGAACCGCCCCACGCGCAACTTTCTTAAAATCTGTAACGCCACGAATTTAAGAAAAGGATATGGCCGTAATCGGTTATCGTGTACTTGATCACGGATAATGTGATCCGTGAATATCAAGGGAACGGAGAAAGACATCATTCGTGACGCCTAACAACCAAGATCAGCGGCGCCGAGCCAATGACGGTTAGCCAAGCACAAGAACCGCACGACGAGGCGTCCGTTGCATCGCAAGTTAGGCGTCGTTAAAATAGTCAGCATTTAGGAATTTCATATGGGGCAATGAGTCTTGCTATGGTTATATATAGCATTGAAGATAAAAGCGCCTGCGAATCTTCACGCATCGAGAAATATTCATCCCAATCCTTTCCATTGCGCATTGTTCCGATAGTATGACATAGAATACCTGAAGTAGCTTCACGTGTAATTGCATTGGCCTTTTCTGATTTATCAGACCACAGTTGGTCATTAGTAAGGCATTCATTTGGAAAATATGTTTTTAATCTAACAACTTCCCCAAATAAAGTGGCTATTACATCACGGTCTAAGTTAAATGTGAAATCTTTGATGATATTTTTTCGCCAAGGATACCCTTTAATTGGATATGTTAGAATCGCACCACATTCCCGTTTTCCATTTATTCCGAATTGGCACCTTGCAAGCATCCTCGCTTCTTCACCTGGACGAAAATAGTACAAAATATTTGTCATTCAGACGCCTAACAACCAAGATCAGCGGCGCCGAGCCAAAAATCGTTCATAAAGCACAGAAACGGTCGACGAGGCGTCCGTTGCATCACATTGTTAGGCATCAGTACAGTAGATTTTTGAATAGAAGTTTATAAATTTTATTTTTATAATAATTATGGTATCGCTATCCAGCTAAAGTCATGGCCATAACCAGAGCCTAAATCTAATATTGCTTCCCTACCTGTAAAATGCTTATCGGCGCACAAAATAGGATAGTAAGTAAAAAATCCAAATGAGCTAGCGCGGCCGATTGGGAAATGGGTATTGTGATATATAATTCCCGAGGTGGTTGGAATGACTTCATGCAGTAAAATTCGCAAGATAATAAAACCCAACAAATATACAGTCATTAGACCGCCAATTATTATAAATATATATTTAATCACAAATTTCGTAATTTTCACTGCGTTTACGCACGTAAGAAATTTTTATTCAATGATGCCTAACAACCAAGATCAGCGGCGCCGAGCCGATAATCGTTCATAAAGCACGGAAACGGTCGACGAGGCGTCCGTTGCATCGCAAGTTAGGCATCGTTGTAGCCATCACTGAACAGAAATTTCTTACCATAAGTTCAAGAGCAGCATCGATTCTGTCAGACCATCTATAGAAGTCTGAATCAAGTTTTTGGATAATTTCACTATATCGTTCCAATCGTTCTTTTCGTTGCTCGTAATTTAACCCACGAACATCGCCAACGAGTTCACAGGCAGTCTCAATCATCAATGCTACTTCACCTTGACCAATTATTCTAAATGATTCTGCCGTCTCGGCATGTCGCGTTTTTTCCGGAAGATCGCGTTCCATAAAATAATGGAAACCGCCATTATCAATCACACCTTTAACCGATACTACCACGACTATGCTTCTTCCGGGTTCCGGAATTATATTCAATTCACTACGATACTTCTTTTCGAAGCACTTAAAAACCAAGCTCA
Source organism: Gammaproteobacteria bacterium (assembly GCA_013816845.1). Taxonomy (NCBI): domain Bacteria; kingdom Pseudomonadati; phylum Pseudomonadota; class Gammaproteobacteria; species Gammaproteobacteria bacterium. The sequence goes on along the minus strand of JACDDU010000010.1, from coordinate 1,902 downwards.
CAGTATCCATTGAATTTTAGATGCCTAACAACCGAGTTAAGTGGCGACCTGCCGGATGGGTCCGCAAAGCGAAGAAATCGCACGACAGGGCGTCCACTTCAACGATTTGTTAGGCATCTGACCACTATTTTGGTCGCAGAATTATCACCGAATCATTTTCCTTAACGCCCTTAGGGGTAATCTTCACTTTCTGAAGCACCTTATCTTTTAGAAACACCTGGACTATGCCCCCTGACGTATTCAGCAATATATGGCCTTCATCGGATATGGGCAAATAGGTAATAGATTTGGCGCCGTAAAACGACGGAATCCCCAGCTTTCTAATCACTTCATCTTCGGTTTCTGTTCCCTTTAATTCTTTCGCCTTTGTACATACATCGTCAATTGTATAGGATTGCTTTAATGTTTTTGAATCCATTGGCTCAACAATTGGCTTATTTGAAATGAATTCTTCAATTTTTTCAACTTCCGAGGCCCAACTGGGCGCCATGCATATAGCCAGCAACAATAGAAATGATTTGGGATTTGGCATATCGTAGTACTTCAGATGCCTAACAACCTGGATCAGCGGCGCCGAGCCATTGACCGTTCGCGATCCACCCCACGCGCCCGACGAGGCGTCCGTTGCATCCATTTGTTAGGCATCACGTATTTCACGACATTTGTAAATGCATAACATGATCCACCTGCTTGAGGACTGTTGCGACATATACTATCATCAAGATTACAAATAAAACGACATAGTTATTTTTAATAACTACCTTTAATTTTGTATCGTCCATTTTTTTCATCAACAATAAATATCCGATTGTTGATCCCCATAGCACACTCGCAAACATTGGAGAACACATTGCCCAGGTAAACCAGCCTGGGTCGATGCCCAATTCATTGTAAAGAGACTTAAGTGGTCCAGCTGCATGCCATACAATTGCACCTGATATAACCCCTACAATTACTGTAGCAGGAGTTACCAAATCAAATTTATAGGTAAGAATACCAAGAATTTTTGAAGGGGTCATTGCGAGTGATGCCTAACAACCAAGATCAACGGCGCCGAGCCAGCAACGTTTCGCCAAGCCCCCTACGCGCCCGACGAGGCGTCCGTTGCATCGCAAGTTAGGCGTAACGCCGAAGAATAGAAGAAGAGTAATTACCATATTAGGGGAAAATTGTGGGTATTCAGCATAGAAATCACACCACGCGCCACATTTTTGAGATCTATAACGCCAATATTTTAATATAAGATATGGCCGTAATCAGTTATTGTATAATTAATCACAAGGGGTGTGATTTAAGAACATTGAGGATTTAGAGAAAGATATGATTCGTGACGCCTAACAACCAAGTTCAGCGGCGCCGAACCAGCAACAGTTCGCCAAGCACCCTACGGGTTCGACGAGGCGTCCGTTGCAACGCATTGTTAGGCATCACGGACAACAACTTAATCATCGAAATTTTCACCAAAAATTTGCCGGCTTAAAAAGTTGATACATATTTTTATGATAACTGCCATAATCAATATGGCGACGGGTATACCGATATGAGCATTTTTATAGTATTTTATATAGGCAATAGTGGCAGACACGTAAATGCACGAAGTAAATGTCAATACGAGAAGATCTATAGTTCGCTCAGACCACGATTTAGGAATTAACTGAGTACCGTAGGCCAACCTGTACCCAATGGTGCCGTACATGGTGATTCCGAGAGCTATCAGCCCAAAACCCGCCATCCATCCATCATTTTCTGAAAAGTGATAACGCATCTTTAGTGACGCCTAACAACCAAGATCAGCGGCGCCGAGCCGGAAATCGTTCATAGAGCACCGAAACGGTCGACGAGGCGTCCGTTGCATCGCAAGTTAGGCGTAACGCCTACGAATTGCAGAAGGGAATGTAGCAT
>JACDDU010000009.1 GCA_013816845.1 Gammaproteobacteria bacterium | reverse complement strand
GATAAACAATTTGAAAAATCTTCATCATGATTTTTTACTATTATTATGATGTGGTAAACGCTTTTCGCGTTTTCCACATCCAACAAAAAAAGTCCACTGTCTGTCTGATTAAATAGTAGTGATTACAATTTTGGCAATACACTTGTTGGCTGTTATATTTCTATCTACTTTTTAAATTGAAAATCAGGATGCCCGCACTGCCACATCACAAATGCAAATTGATTGGCAAAATTTGTGAACGTTACATTTTTATCTTCGGTAAAATGTCCGTTGTCATAATTTATTTTTAACAAAACAGGCTTGCCTGATGTGGACGCATTTTGCACAGCGGCTACAAATTTTCCCGGTTCCCATGCAACTACACGTGGGTCGTTCCAGCCGGCTACAGAAAGAACCGCAGGATATTTTGTTCCGCTTACTACATGCTGCATTCCATCCATTTCGTATAAAGCTCTGCATTCAGCGCTGTCTTTTACCGTACCAAACTCGGGAATATTCACAGGTCCGTTAGCACCAAACTCAAGCCGCATCGCATTCGCACAACCTACATTACAAATTGCTGCTGCGAAGAGATCGGGCCTTTCAGTAATAGCTCTGCTTATTAAAATTCCCCCTGCACTTGTTCCTGTACCAGCAAGCTTTTGCGGAGAGGTATAGCCTTTTTCAATTAAATATTCTGTGCAGCTTATAAAATCTTTCCAGGTATTTGGCTTGGTGGTTTTGTAGCCAGCCCTGTACCATTCTTCGCCTTTTTCGCTTCCGCCGCGAACATGAGGTATAGCAACTACTACATCTCTTACTGCAAGCGAATTTTCCCGCACACTGAAGTAAGGCGTCATACTTATTCCATAAGCACCGTAACTATCCATAAAGCAAACATTAGAGCCATCCATCTTAATTCCTTTTTTATGAATAATAGAAAGCGGAATCATTACGCCGTCATGACCTTTTACCTGAACTTCTTCCGTTACCAAATCCTGATATGGCTTAGGATAAACAACCGGTTTATTAAAACTGCTTGCAGTAAATGCATCTGTTTCGGCATTGTAATCAAATTCTGTGTAAGGTTTATTCCACGAAGTAATTCCTACTAAGCAATAGTTTGATTTTGTATTAAAACAGGTTATACCAACTGAACCCGCAAATGGAAGCTTTATTTCAGATGTTTTCCTAGTTTTAAAATTATATTTCGAGATAAAATTATTAATGCCATCACTGTAAGTAATAAATATATAGTCTTTACAATAAGCAAGACCTTCAATTGTTTTGTCCCGATTTTCTTCGGCAATTGTTGTTGCATTATTCCAATCAGGATGTTTTAAACTGGTAGCAATCACTTTATAATTTTTGGCATTATTGTAAGTTATTGCATACGCATCCTCATCTTTAAATATTATTCCGCGAACCAATTTATCTGAAGGCGTGCACAATACTTGCCATTTCATTTTTGGAGCATATAATTGAGCTATCGTTGCGTAATACATTTTCATTTCTGACTGCACACTGCCTTCACCGGAAAAAATATAATTTTTCGAATCTTCGTTTAAAAAAGCATAAGGATAAACACCTGGATCAATATGTAATTCAGGATAACTGGCATTGCTGAAATAATCAACATCGTCATTCGTGTTCGCACCAAGAACATGCAATTTTGTTTTTGAATTTAAGCGTGAAGTTGGGTCTTTACTGTCTGCAGATTTTATCCAGCCATACAGAAAGGATTTGTTATCAAAAGCCCAACTGCTAAACCCATCACATGGATAAATAGAATCTTTTAAAAATTGTTTTGCATCAACATCTAAAATTTTTAAAACCGATACTTCGGCGCCTTGTTCTGCATAAGTAATCGCTAATTTTTTTCCATCATAACTTGGTGTAATGCTTTGCACGGAAAGCGTTTTTCCCGGTATATATACAATGGGGTCAAACAATAATTGTTCTGAGCCGTTCATACCTTCTCTGTAATAAATTTTGCCAACATTTTCTCCCGGCAATGTTTTGCGATAAAATAATCTGCCGTTTTCGTAACTGAATGTATTTACAACTGCAGGGCGCAGCTTATCCATTCTTTTCCACTCAGCAATAAGCGAGTCTCTTCCATTCAAGGTATTTAAAATTGAATCGGTATATGTTGCCTGTTGTTTAAACCATGTTTCTACTTCCGGTTTTTCAATGTATTCAAGCCAGCGATAGGGGTCATGATACGTTACACCAAAGTATGTGTCGCTGCTGTCCACTGTTTTTGTTGGTGGATAATGGTACTGTGCAGAAACAGAAAAAAATAAAGTGCAAGCAAAAAAAATTGTAATGAAGGTTTTCATATGCGGCGATTTAATTAAAGTTATCTAATTTGTTTAAAGATGTACAATATAACAGCCAACGATTGAGTATTGCTGCAGGAGGGGGATTTCATAACGTCCAGCCCGGAACCGCAGCTTGGTTTTGTTTTGTTGATGATGATAAGAACTTTTGCTTGGCTTTGTTCGTCAGCCGAAATTACTGCTGATAGCGAACTACAGCCGATTGTTCTTCCGTCAGCCCCACTTGAAGCAATACTTTTGTTGTGGGTTCGTGCTTCTTGTCAGTAAAATTATTAGTGGTTCTTATCTCAATCTTATTTGTGAAAGCTCAATATACAATTAGCCGAAATTAAAGCACACTCGTTCGCCAAAAAAGAATAGCTTACAGAATTTTTAAGTAATTCTGTTAACTATGTGTAATCTAATTACATTGCAGGCATTGGTGCAATTTCTCGCACTTCAATATTTCCTTCGTTTGCTATGTGAGGACACCCCTTTGCAATTTCAGCAGCTTCATCAAGCGTTTCAGCTTTCACAATTAAATAGCCACTTATTTCTTTCTTAGAAGTTTCATCGTTTGCTGCAGTTGCCGAAACTGTTTTTCCACCTGTCACCAAAGGTAAACCACTTGATAATTGACCCTTTTGGCTAAGTCCACCCATATAGGCACCCCAAGCTTGTAGTTCTGCATTATTTTCAGTTTCCGTTTTCTCTGACTGTGGCTTCCCGCCTCGTAATAGCAATAAATATTCTTTCATTTTCAGTTTATTTAAATTTGATGCTTACTCTAATCAGTTTTCAGCAGCCCTGTTGCATACTTTGTTTTTTGGTGTCGGTGCTCTGCTTGTCCGACTTTGGATGATAAATCCTTTTATTATCAGTTTACTTTTATGTTTATACTCGTTTGTCAATGCACAAATGTTTGATTTTGGCACTGTCGTCATAGCATGACGCACAACGTTAGGGCCTTGCGTTGGGCGGGGTATTTGGAAAACGTTCAGCCCGAAACTGAAGCCGATTAAAGATACAAAAGTTGAAAATATATTCTATTGATCATCCGTGTTCGGTGAGCCGGATATGCAGTTGATAGTAGTACAAAAGTTGAGGATTTATTCGTCGACACCGTTGACGCAAAACCTCGCTGTTAGCGGTTCGTTGTTTTCTGTCTTTAATTTTTTATTTCAATACCCAGCTATGTCAATTCGTAAGTAAAATCGTTAAAAGTTTCATTTTACTTAATTCCACCTGTCGAGGTAAACAATGCCTGCCCTTCAACATTGTCTGTTGCCGTGCCAAGCCAAAGTTCGCTTACTCCATCAGATTTTAAATGTGTAAGCAATGTTTTCATTAAAAGTCTTCCTGCCCCTTTTCTTCTATATGTTGCCAATACTTCAATGTCGTATAAATACGCTAAGTAGTCCGATACGTATAATGAAGGGAATCGGTAAGCAAGTGCATAGCCAACAACCTCCTTGTCAAGAAGCGCCGCAAACAAATAACTCCTGTCGTCTGCCAGTAGTTGTTGTAAATAATTTGTTGATGTTCGTTCTTCTGTATTGTCAATAAGATTCGCAACTATGAAGTCAACGATCGCAATATCGTCTTTTGTTACTCTTATTACTTTCATTGGTCTAGTTGTCAATTGCCGGGCAGTCGTTTTTACAATGACCGCTAACGGTGGGGCTTGGCGATGGCAGGGGATCTGTAATTCGTCCGCCCGTAACCGAAGCCGATTGAAAAACTAAAGTTGAAGATAACAACTAATAGCTAAATTGAAAAACTTCAAGCCGGAACAGAAGCTGATAGCGAAATACAGCCTAAGATAACAACGTCAAGCCCTTCTATAGCCAACCCAATGTTAGCGGCTGGCAGGTTTTCACAATCCTGCCCCTCCTAAAATTTCTAGTTCTTGTCCTTTCGTTGGTTGTCCGTCTATTATTGGCATTGCTTTCATTATTAGCTCTTTCACGCCCTCCACTTTTAACGAATTGTCGTGGTCATCCTTAGTGTCCCAAATTTCAGTTACATAAGCAGCGTTTAAATCGTTTTGGTCTTTGCCAATTACATAAAGTTTACAGCCTTTCGCAGTCGATACACGGTTGGATGCTTCTAATAAAATATTTGCAAGTTCGTGTGCGTGTTCTGGTTTTGCGGTTAATTTGCCGTGAAGTAGATACATAATTTCTTTGTCTATTTTTTTGTTGAACGCATTGCTTTTAATTTCTTTATTTTGCTGTTAGTCAGAATTTTTTGATATTCTTCGGTTTCCATTCCGTAAAGGGCAATTTTTCCGTTTCTGTCGCTATGAACGCCAAAACCATAAGTTTTTGTCAAAGGTGAAACTCTAAAGCAAGGTTGCCCTTTAGAGAAAAACTGTTCTCTCGCTTGTTTGTACTCAGCTTTTGTCAAGTCGTTTTTGTCAGCGTAAACCTGAAAGAATAGGTCGTCAGAAGTGTATTTGTATGGGTGCTTGTGTAAGCTCCCCATAAAATAGGGCCAGTTAAAAATAGAAAATACAGTTTTAAATTTAACTGGTCATGAAAAGAGAAAAATTCACCGAAGAACAAATTATCAGGATACTCAAGGAGTATGGCACTGG
>JACDDU010000008.1 GCA_013816845.1 Gammaproteobacteria bacterium | reverse complement strand
ATCCCATCTCGAACTCAGAAGTGAAACCATTTAGCGCCTATGATAGTGTGGACCTGATCCGCGCAAAAGTCGGTCATCGCCAGGCGCTAATTACTAAAACCCCCGCTTAACACCGGGGGTTTTTTTTTAAATCTATTTTTTTTAAATCTAAAATATAAAACAATAATGAATGCCAAAACCAAATTAGAAATATTCATAAAAAACAATGATAAGAATTGCTATTTTAAACGTTTTGAATTATAACTTTTGCTCGCAAATAAAAACGCTGGCGTAGCTCAGTTGGTAGAGCAGCTGATTTGTAATCAGCAGGTCGCGGGTTCGAGTCCCATCGCCAGCTTGTCAATAGAATCAATAAGTTAAAGTCGTTTCGCAATCCCTTAAAAGTCTTTTTTTAACGCAATTTATTTGATTGGGTTCCTGTTAGGGTTCCTCGGGAGGCCTTGTTGAAAGATTTTTTGTGTATTTTCTACACTAATCATCAAATGAAGAAAGACTATTTAGTTTTTAGAGTTTCTGGGTTTAAAGACGTTGTACTCTGTGGGAAGGCTCGGAAGCAGATATTTCCCCACGAGCAAAGAACTCCAACATAGAATAACTGTTTTTCATTTGGAATTTCTATTTGGCTAATGTTCTGCCAATTCAAAAAGACAACTTCATTTGTCTTTGGTTTTTTGAATAAGACACCTTTATCAAGATTACGAAGAATAGCTAATGAGTACTTCTGTCCATTGTTAAGAGTGGTACTTGCTAAAATCGGATTTTTACTTGAGAAATCGCGGTATCATAACCTATGGCTAGCGCGTATCCGATTATAATTGGTAGATAAATAATAACTAACTGCATTGTTATACTTCTTTCTTGCTGTATACGTGGCGAATTTGATAGCGTTTCCCCTATCGAAAACCACAAGAAAGATAGTATCAAAAAAGCAGCACGAGCTTCAGGTACATAACTCTGCCCAAAGAGTAAGAAACAAACAAATATAATGATTATGGTATATTTTAAAAACTTCCAAGGCCGTGCTCGTCTTTTTTTCGTAAGTTCGGGATTAGAGGTAGATGCTGCTATTTCATCTTCTGTTTTTCCTTGTTCAATACGTCGAGTAAGTAAAATTAAAAAAATACTTCCAGATAAAATAATAGTGACTGCTGGCGTCCAGTTTAACGCTGAGTTTATGACATCGCTCATCGTTAGAGGAATTTGAGAAAGTGTTAATCCAAGGCTCCAAAAGTAAGCATAGTTGTAAGCGACAGAGCATATAACAACAAGATAAATGCCAAGAGAAATGAACCTAGTTAATGTATCAGTGCCGTTGAAGTGTTCCCTCATTATTTAGCGTCCATATAAGAGATTCTATGAAGTGAAGTAATAATCTTAGTCGATAGAGAGAGTTTTAGTCGATGGGAAAAGTGCGCCTACTTCAATTTTAAGAGTTTTAGCAATTTTTATCAGGTTTATTGCAGCTAGATTACGCTCTCCTCGCTCAACGCGGAGGCAATTTTAAAGTTTCAATCAGGAAATGTTGGCAGCATTGGCGTTACTCATTTACTTAATAAAATAGATGCTAGAAGCGACATGCTCGAAGTATACGGTCAAGATTTTTCGTTAAAAATTGATCTATATAAGTTGCGCTATAAAAATGAAGCAACTGTGCTATATAAAGAAGCAACGGATCATTGGAATAGCATTTCACATCCCACATGCAAAAAAAATTTACTTAAAAGTGAATCGGAAGCATTCCTCACTGCAATTTCGCAAAACAATCCCACATTAATTCGTAGTCATTATCCTGATGCCGTCAAAACGCTTAAAGTCGCATTGGCAATGAATCAATCCTCAGCGTTGAGCCAATTTACCACCTTTTCTTCGTAATTTTTACCCGTAGCTGCTACGTGTATTTCTCTCTGAACATGATTCTATAATCGCGGTGTTATTTATTATTAAAAATTATAACAATGTGAGGAAGCATTATGTCAGCAATACGACCATTCTGTTATTTGATGGCGAGAAAATTTCCCTAAATTGTCAAAAAAAGTATTTATTTGGGAGGTAGCGCTATGGACGCACATGTGAGGCGTTGCAGGAAGTTGGGCAAAATAAGGACTGCTTTCGTAATTTATTCTCTTAACCGCCTCAAAATATTTCAACTCAAAAATGCAATAGGGTCAGTAGCACTCACTGCCATACCTGCGGTATCATCCCCACTTTTAATTCATCCGCAGAACCGCCACATTACGATTCAACATTTAGGTTCCCGTGAGAATGCATCGATTATTAGGATAATTACGTGCTAAAAGATATTGGATATCGCTTAGAAAGGGATGCTAGAAAACTAAGGAGTGCCCGTGCTTTTTAACTCATTTTCTTTTATTTTTATTTTCCTCCCCCTAGCTCTAACCATTTACTATCTATTAGCCAGAAGCTCGAGCGCAACATTACAAATGCTTTGGCTCACGCTTATTTCATTTGTCTTTTATGCATGCTGGAAAAAAATCTACTTACTTTTGTTAATAGGTTCAGTAGGTGTCAATTACACATTTGCTCATTTTTTAATGCAATATAAAAATAAATACCTCCTCACGATGGGTCTTATTTTCAATATAGGCGTGCTGGTTTATTTTAAATATGCTGGATTCTTTTTAGAAAATATTTCAGCGCTTTCCGGTATAGATTTATCTATCACCCACATTGCTTTACCGCTTGGCATTTCCTTTATTACTTTTCAAAAAATTACGTATTTATTGGATATTTACCGTGGCCGTATTGAACAAAACCATTTTCTTAACTTTCTAGTATTCATTAGCTTCTTCCCGCAACTCATCGCAGGACCCATTGTCCGCTATAACCAAATGATGCCGCAGTTTTCTAATACCCGCCCGAAGCGGTTTCGTTACAGCTACTTCAACTTAGGCATGAGTTTATTTATTTTTGGCCTTGCCAAAAAAGTATTATTAGCAGATACAGCTGCACTGTATGTTGATCCTGCTTATGCTGCCATGCAGCAGGGCGCCTCGCTTTCTTTCGTCGAAACGTGGGTAGCTGTGTTGGCTTATACTTTTCAAATTTATTTTGATTTTTCTGGTTATAGCGACATGGCAATTGGGCTTGCTAAAATGTTTGGCATTCGATTGCCCCTCAATTTCAATTCGCCTTACAAAGCCAAAAATATTATTGAATTTTGGCGACGATGGCACATGACGTTATCGTTTTTCTTACGTGATTTTGTATATATTCCTCTCGGTGGCAACCGACAGGGAACAAAACGAAAGCATGCTAATTTAATGGCAACTATGTTGCTGGGGGGGTTATGGCACGGGGCAAATTGGACATTTGTATTGTGGGGTGGTGTTCACGGACTTTTGCTCGTGACGAATCATCTTTGGCATAACGTCCTTATTAATTTGAAATGGGAAAAAGTGCAGCATCAATTGAGCTATCGCGTCTTAGCACTCCTCTTAACGTTCGTTTGTGTCATTTTAGCTTGGGTTTTGTTCAGAGCTCCCGACATGAAAACTGCTAACATCGTATACACGGGATTACTAGGCTTGCATGGATTTGCAGTGTTGCCTGACTCATATCTGCATCATACTCCCGCCGTTCCATTCTTACATAAGTACTTGCATCTCGCTTATTCACCCCAACTCACGATATATGCATCTTGTATCTACGTGTTGGGGATGCTGAGTGTAATTTGGTTGTTACCTAATACCCAGCAACTCCTCCGCCGGGCTAAGAATGTCAATCTTACCGGCTTAAATAAAATATTAGTGTGGCGTCCGGGATTTGCTCATTTGTTTTTTACCACCATGTTATTTTATGTTGCACTTGCCATCATGTTGGATTTTCATCCCAAACCTTTTGAATATTTTGCCTTTTAAGGATGGCGTAAAGATGACTTCATTCCGTCTCTTGAAGAAAAAACATAAGATTTGGTTTTTTAGCTTTATCGGATTCCAATTGATTTTTTTATGTGGCACCTTGCTTATTAACCCTTATCGTTTAATGCCATTCTCTGTCACCATCGTGGGTCTGAATGACATCAAGCCTAAACTTTATGATCACCAACGGTGGATTAAACTGTTTGATATCGCGCATATTAAACCTAAAACAGTATTATTGGGCAGTTCACGTATTTTATGGGGATTGGATCCTAAGCATCCTTTACTCAACGATCCAGCTTATCAACCCGTTTATAATGCGGGTATCCTTGGACCTCCTATTTATGAAGTGGAGCGCTATTTTAAGCATGCGCTCGCTATGCAGCCGAATATTAAACGCATTATTCTAGGGCTTGATTTTTATGCTTTTAACCAAAAATTTGATGGCAGAACTTTTGATATTGAAAAAAGTTTTGGCAAGAACGAGCGCGAGTTACTGTTGTTACATAAAAATTTAGTTTACGATTTAAGTGCTATTTTTAAAACAATACGTTACAGTTTTAAGCGCAAATATGTAAAGACTATTCGACAAGATGGCAGGTTAACGCCCGCTCCTCTTGATGCGCCCGTACTATATAAAGATTTTTTTACGCTTAATAAATTACCACTCTTCCCTATTCCCCCAGGTGACCCCAAAGTAAAACCCAAAGAAATGAAGAGTGTATTGTATGATCCTTTTCAACTCTCCGAAGTTGATTTGAAAGCATTACAAAACATGATCAATGTGTGTGAAGAACGCAATATTGAACTACTTATTTTTATGACACCTTCATTTGCTCAACCTGGGATAAGAGGAACCGAGATTGAAGTTTTCCATAGTTTAAACATTTGGGAAGACTATAAAACGTTACTAAAAAAGATAAGTACCATGCATCCTTTCTGGTCTTTTGTTGGACCGAACGAAATAACAAGCAATAAAGCAAATTTTATTGATAGCTCACATTATGTTTTTGCTGTTGGCGATAAGATTATTTCCAAAATGTTGAATGTAACAGATAAAACAATTCCTAAAAAATTTGGTCGATATATTAATTCGACTAACGTAGATAGTTACTTGCAAGATTTAGAGACTGAATATATTCGAAACCTCTAGTTTCATCATTTCAAACTTAATAGTGAAGTAATAAGTCAATAAGTTATTGTTTACACCAAAAATATTTCTCTATAAATAAGAGTAAACTTAATAGATAGGAACAAAAGTAAATAGGTAGCTAATGGCCACCCTAGGGGCTTATGAATTAACTGAAAAAATTTATGAGAGTGAATTCTCGCTCGTTCAAAAGGGAATTCAGCGGGACACTCAACAGCCTGTAATTATTAAAATTTTTCTTAATCTCTATCCAACCGTTGAACAAATCATTGAATTTAAACATGAATATCAAACACTTCTGCAGTTACAAGGCGTAGAATATGTGCCCCAAGTTTTAGATTTTCGCCAAGAAAAAGAAAATTGGATTTTGATCGTATCAGATATCCAAGCCACAACACTCAAATCCATTATCAATAAAAAGCCTCTTGAACTTAATTTATTTTTTAAAATCGCAATCAAAATATTATCTGCCTTAGAAATTATCCATGCGAAAGGGATTTTGCATAAGGATATTAATCCCTTTAATTTAGTCTATAACGAAAAAACTGAAGCCCTTCAAGTCATTGATTACGGACTTGCAACACGACTCGTTAATGAAAATGTCAAAAATAAAAATCTGAGTGCTTTGCAAGGGACGCTTGCCTATATTGCACCTGAACAAACCGGCAGAATTAATCGTAGTGTTGATCAACGAAGCGACTTGTATTCACTAGGTATTACTTTTTATGAAATGCTAACTGGTCAACTCCCTTTTCAATCAATAGAGCCGCTCCAAGCTATTTATCAACATATCGTAAAGAATGCAACACCACCTCATGAAATCAACAATGAGGTGCCGGAAATGATTTCAGCCATAGTGATGAAAATGATTGCTAAAAAGGCTGAAGATCGCTATCAATCCGAATATGGTATCAAAATGGATTTGCTTCGATGTAAAGAAGCCTTAGAAGAAAATAAAGGTATTATTCCTTCGTTTAAGATAGGCCTTGATGATATTGACAACACATTTAAAGTTCCTGAAAAGTTATACGGTCGGGAAACTGAAATAAGACTGTTATTAAATTTGTTTGATAAAGTATGTCTGGGTAGCCAAGAAGTGGCTGTTATATCTGGACCGGCGGGCGTGGGTAAATCGAGTTTAATTCAAGAAATTTATAAACCTATTGTTGAGCATCACGGTTATTTTATTGAAGGTAAATTTGATCAGTATAAAAAAAATATTCCTTGCCTTGCTTTAAGTCGAATGTTAGCTGATTTAGTCGAGAAAATTCTTACTGAAAGTAAAGAGCAATTAGCCTATTGGAAACAATTACTTTTAAAAGCAACGGATGGAAATGGTCAAATTCTTATTGACCTTGCCCCCGAGCTCGAGCGCATCATCGGGCCACAACCTAAATTGGCCGAGGTATCTCCTGAAGCCTCAATGCAACGTTTTTTAAATGTTTTAAAAAAAACGATTCAATCCATTGCGCAACCTCAACATCCAATCGTTATTTTTTGGGATGATTTACAATGGGGGGATGCACTTTCATTTCGATTATTAAAAAAATGGTTGTCCGAAATCGATTCAGGCAATATTTTTTTTATATTTTCTTATCGAAGTGAGGAGGTGGGTCCCACGCACCCATTTAATATTTTATTAGGACAAATAAAAGATAATCTCTCCCTCAATCATATACATCTTCAACCACTATCCTTGGCTTCAGTGGATCAAATGCTAAGTGATAGTCTACATGCAAACCACATCGATATAGCAGCCTTCGGACAATTGTGTTATGAAAAAACCAATGGAAATGCATTTTTCTTAAAACAGTTTTTAGAAGATTTATCTAAAAAGCATTTAATTCACTATGAAATAAAAACCCATCATTGGCATTGGGAAGTGGAGGAAATACGAAAACAACACGTTTCTGAAAATGTCGTTGATTTAATGATTGTCCAACTCAAGGGGTTGCCCCCTGCGACGCGAGAAGTTTTGAGTATAGGAGCTTGCATTGGTAACGCTTTTGATCTAAAAACATTAGCCCTTTTGATTAGTAAAAGCGAAAAGGACACTGCTCAAATCATTGAGCCCGCTCTATTTCAAAATTATTTGGTTCCATTAAATGAACAGTATCGCTATGCCAGAGAAAGTGAAAATTCAGGTGCAGTTTATCAATTTGCACATGATAAAATTCAAGAAGCTGCTTACAAGTTACTTTCGGACGATGAAAGCGCTGCATTCCATCTACAAATTGGTCGGTTCATGCATTCCCGTCTCAAAATTGATGATGCCCATAATATCATTAATATTGTTGATCATTTGGATAAGGGTAGAAATTTAATAACAAGTGCAGAGGAAAAAATTGCTTTAGCCCAATTAAATTTACAAGCTGGAATCAAAGCAAAATTTTCGCAAGCTTATGACCAGAGTCTATATTATCTTGAGATTGGGTTGTCTTTGTTAGGAAAATCGCCTTGGAAAAATCATTATAATTTAACACTGGAGCTTTATAACGAATCCGCTTTAGTCAACAGTGTTATACCTAATTATGAAAAATTAACATTGTATGGTGAGCAAATTACACAGCACGCCAAAACCGTTTTGGATGCGATTAATTTTTATAAAGTGCAAATTTTTGCTCTTTTATCCCAAGAAAAAGATAATGAAGCGATTTTATTAGCAATTCAAACTTTAAATAAGCTTAATTACCATTTACCTCTTGAGGCAGGCGATCGACATATTGTTGTAGCCATAGCAAAAGCGAGATATGCCGACCTGCGATACTCAATTAAAAATCTCTCTCGCGAACAAATTATTGATAAAAGAATAATAGCTATTGCCCAAATTATGGGTGAAATTGTATCAACTTCATTCTTACAAAAACCAAACTTATCTATCATTTTAATGTGCGAATTTTATTTTCTCACCCGTCGTTATAAAATGATCGATTTTTTGCCTTACAGTATGATTTGTTACGGAATGATCATTGCGGGTATCTTTAAAAATTTCAAAAAAGGATTTGCATGCGCAGAGCAAGCAGTCGCAATCATGAATAAGTATCACGTTAGAATAAATAATACTAAAATAATATTTCTTTATTATTACTTTTTTAATCATCTTAAATTTGGCTATAAAGAAAATTTACATATGCTCTACGATGGGTATACATCAGGCTTAGAAAATGGTGACTTAGAGTATGCTATTTATTGTTTAGATTTTCCCATTGCTAGTCAACATATTGCATCAGTTAATTTAAAAGATCTTATTGAACGTTCCAGAATTATTTTGAATGATCTCATTAAGATGAAAATTAAATATAAAATCACCATGTATCATCGCATTCACCATCAAGCGTTAATTAACTTAATTGAAGCTAATATTGATCAGGATATCTTGAAGGGTGAGTATTTTGATGAAAATGAGCAATTACCCTTAATTTATAAGCGAGGCGATGAACAAGGGCTGGCTATTCTTTATATTAATAAACTTATGCTTGCAGTTTTTTTCAATAAAGATGAAGACGCATTTAAATATGCAAATGTTTTAAGGCCTATCATACGCTATCAATTATGTAGTATGTATTATCCGCTTAATTTGTACTTTAGTCTTGTTGCTAATATTCGTAGCTATCCAAAGTTAAGTTTCTTACAGCGGTTGAAATATCGATTTTATATTATGCTTGATTTACATCAATTAAAAAAATTAGGTCAACTCTCGCCTAAGAATTTTTTGCACAAATATTATATTGCTTATGCAGGATGGCTGAATTTACAGGGCAAGCAAGAATTAGCTATGCAAATGTATGAAAAAGCCATTGTTGTTTCTCGGCAGCAAGAATCTACTTACGACCTTGCTTTGGCCAATGAATCACTGGGTGAATTGTATGTAAAGCAAGGCAAAGAAAAGGTAGCGAAGATTTACCTTATCGAAGCTTATTATGCATATAGTCAGTGGGGCGCAAGTAGCAAGGTACGTCAATTTGAAATGCTTTATCCCTGGTTGAGCAAAGCTGCCTTAGTGCCTAGTTTAAATATGGATACCACTATTTCGTTTTCCTCGCGTAGCATTCAATCACAAACATTAGATTATAACTCAGCTTTAAAAGCATCAGTTGCCTTAGCCAATGAAATTGTTTTTCCTAAACTGATTGCGCGCTTGTTGGAAATATTAGTTGAAAACCTTGGTAGCGAAAGATGTATTTTATTACAAAATAATGATAATGAACTTTACATTGAAGGCGAATACACTGATAAAGATAAAATTATTTCTGTGATGCAGGCGATACCCATTCGTAGTAAAGAGTTATACCTGCCTTTATCAGTTATCCAGTATGTTCATGCTACACAAGAAAGTATTGTCTTAGATGATGCGTTAAATGCCAAAAAATTTATGCGTGATCCCTACCTTATTAAATCCGGTGCAAAATCAGTGCTTTGTACTCCAATTAATTATCAAGGAAATTTGCTTGGCTTACTTTATTTTGAAAATAATCAATCGAGTAATGTATTTACCGAGCAACGGTTGGAATTTTTACGTATTTTATCATCCCAAATTGGTATTTCTATACAAAATGCTAAATTGCATGCAAGTTTTGAAAGGTTTGTACCCAAACAGTTCTTAGAACTTTTGGGAAAGGAAGACTTCTCGTCGGTCAAGCTGGGCGATAACATTCAAAAAACAATTAGCGTCCTCTTTACTGATATTAGGAATTTTACTGCTCTTACTGAAAAAGAAAATGTTGCCGCAGTCTTTGCGTTGCTTAACAATTATTTAAGCTACATTGAACCCATTATTTCTAAGCATAATGGATTTATTGATAAATTCATTGGTGATGCTATCATGGCTTTGTTTCCTGATTCACCAGATGATGCTGTTGCTGCTGGAATTGAAATTCAACAAGCTATTGTTTTATTTAATCAGCAGTATCATGCGCGACTATCTACAGGTATAGGTATCAACACGGGTCTTTGTATGCTGGGCACCTTAGGCAGTACTCATCGAATGGATGGATCGGTAATTAGCGATGCAGTTAATACAGCTTCCCGGATTGAATCGCTCAATAAAACTTATGGCACAACATTGCTTATCTCAGATGAAGTACTTCGTCGCTTAGGGAGGCGACAAGAATTCATTTTTAGATTCGTAGACCAAATAACGTTGCGGGGAAAAGTTTCTGAAAATATCCTTTGGGAAGTTATCGACGGCCTACCCCTTGCTGAAAAAGCTCAAAAAATTAAATATCTTTCATTGTATGAGCAAGGAATTGCTGCCTACAAAAATTCAGATTATCAAGTAGCAGAACGTTATTTTAATGAATATTTACAACATATCCCCCACGATCACTTAACCGAACTATATTTAACGCGTTGTGCTAAAGAGAAAAAAAATTCTCAAGCTAATATTTAACGCTCATGCTAGCTGTCTTTTTTAATAACTTTATCTAAAATTTCTTGACGAAGTTGCCTTGTTTTTATCAAGATGCGTGCATCTAAATGGAATGCTTAAGGTAGGAAATTTTATGCTAAGCCAGCTTCTCAATATTTGTACTAACTTAATTAATAATACTGATCACGCCTTTAACCAATTAGCCAAGGGGGCACTTAAGCACATTGAGCCCACCACCCTCATTGCCACGTCTGCAGAAGCGATTCTTCTAACGCAAAAAAATTATTCATTAACAACTTATCTCACTGCTGCAATAGCAAGTTATTTACAAATAAAAAATGGAATGGCAATTCATCAGGAATGGAATAGTAAAAAAATAATGGGTCAACTTCTGGATGCAGCAACGCTTACTGCTGTTCGCCTTCCGTATGTCGGTCCCAAAGTTGAGAGCACCATTATTAAAGGTGTGAAAGATTTGTTAGGTCCTTATAAAGATCATACCGAGCAAATAAGAAATGAAATAGGCATTGTCCCTATTGAGGTCTTACCCGAAACCGGCATGGCCCCTGATGAAATCCGGAAGTTATTTATAAATCTACATCAATACTATAAGCAAGGAACACACAGCGGATCGGTTTATAATCAGTTTGAAGCAGAATTATTTGAGTTATTAAAAGATGTATTTGGAGCCACAGCACTGACTAACCCTATGCATCCGATTTGGCCGCTTATCAATGAAATGGAAGCGATGGTTTTTTCAATCTGTAAAAATTTATTTCATGCCCCCGAGGATACGCACGGCATTTTAACGCATGGGGGAACGGGTAGTATCATTGAAGCTTGTAATGCGTATGTCCAATATGCTCGTCAAGTACTGGGAATTGAAAATCCCGAAATTATTGTTCCCGATACAATTCATGTTGCCTTTGATGATAAAACTTCGAAACTACTTCATGCTAAATTAGTGCCGGTACCAGTTGATCCTCTTACTGGGAAAGCAGACGTAGCAAAAATGGAAGCTGCGATTACCCGAAATACAATTTTATTAGTAGGTTCGGCACCCTGCTTTCCCTATGGCGTCATAGACCCCATTCAAGATTTGGCAAACCTTGCAAAAAAACATCATATCTTTCTTCACGTCGATGCATGTTTAGGCGGATTCTTATTTCCATTTGCAAATCCTGCAACGCACAAACTTCCTGTCTGTGACTTTGCAGCCGATGGTGTTAATAGCATCTCAGCGGATATACATAAATTTGGATTAGGACCGAAAGGACTTTCGATTGCTTTATTTCGAAATCGAAATCTTTTTTCACCTACGCCTACCTATGCCAATCTTTCATTTAAGGGCGGATTGTATGTGACTCCGGGCTTTCTTGATGGATCGCGAAGTGGAGCTTCCGTTGCGCTTGCGTTAACGGTCCTTTTGTATTATGGCAAAGATAAATATAAAGAAATTACTGAAAAAATATTGAATGTGACGGAGAAGCTCACTGAAAGACTTAAACAAGTTGAAGGAATTACAGTACCCTTTACTCCGGATTTATCACTTATTTATCTGCGCACTGATCCAAATATTAATCACCATTTAGTGGCAGAGAAGTTTGAGGAGCCAGATAAGGAGAAGGGAAAATTTGGATGGTCGGTGAACGACATGGCGCACGGTTTTCATTTTTGTCTCACGTCTGAGCACACTCAAGACCCAGAATTTGTTAATAATTTTGTCCGTGATCTCGAATCTGCAATTCAATATGTTAAATCGCATCCCAATGAAAAACCGAAAGGTGTTGCTAAAGCTTATAAATACATCGACACCGGATTTTTACCGCCTGTTATTCAAAATCTTGTAGGTGATATTTATGAACGCATTTCACAAACACTTCCCCATCACACTATTCCATTTTTTTGGAAAGCATTTGCGAAAAACGAAAATGTTGCTGATAAGACAGTTAATGGCAATGAAAAGACTGCATTGACGATGTGACTTTTTTATTAACAATAGCTAATTTTTTCTATTCCATTTAAACGTTGTAAGGTTTTCGCAAAAATCTTTTTGTCTCGGCGAAAGAATGGGAAAACCAAATAAACTAAAAGGTTGCTTGCCATTTGGTAAAGTGTTTAAGGGTTTGACTTCGGATGAAGGCTTAATGACCTTCTTATTTTCAGAAAAATAAGTAGAAGTAGAAGTAGAAGTAGAAGTATGAAGATTTTGTTGGACCATGGGACCCTGGGGCGGACTCAAATTAATGAATATACCTGGTCGAGCTTTGAACGTAACCTCGCTAAAGGTTAAGTTGTTTTTAAAAGCTTTCAAAGTATAGGGTTCTTCTCGAGGTGGGATATTAATATACATAACCCCTCCATCATGCGACGTTGAGGTAAGATTGCGGGAAAAGGGATTGGTTTTATCTTTAAGCCAACCTTTTTCGAAAATACTAAAATAAAATGGCTTGATCGATGTGTCTGGAAATAAAACCGTTTTTGCATCGGCTTCGCCTTGAGGGATGTCGAACAGGGTTTTATTGTAAGCGGTCACAGTCGTTGCTACGGTACAAGCATTTGGGTTGAATGCAGCACCCATGGCATAAGAAAATAATGTGACTGCAAAATCCGAAGGCACTTGAAAAGAGATATTATGCAACGGATCGTTAAGGCCTGCTTGCGGTACAATCATCGTTCCACTCTGCGTAGTCAGAAACCCTCCCTTCTCTAAAGTGAGGGTAATGGGTGCGCCAATGGGCCAGGGGATAGGCCCGAATAAACCTTCGTTATTGGTTTCGATCTTTTGGCCATTTTCGAGGATCGTGATAGTCGCGCTAGGAATGGGCGCCGCGGTTAGAAAAGATTGGGCAAAGCCTGAGACTAAACTGGTTCGCAATTTCTCCTCATCCTGAGTTATTTGCATGCTTTGCAATTTCCTATAAACATCAGTAAGACTAGTATATCGAAATATGATTGTTTATCAGAGTAGATTATTTTTAGATCACTTAGGCCCTATAAAAATTAAACAAAAGATAAGCCTTACGTTGTATGGCCATGAATATAAAGCGAAGAACTCAAGGGCTATGATTTGAATTTATAAATATACCTATGTTTTAAGCATAGTTTTTTTAAAATTTAAAAAATAGGAATAAGTCAAACACACCCCTTACCCGTGATTTTTTCTACCTCCGCCTGGATGAAAGGTGTAGGATGCGACGAAAATAATTATATTCATTTCATTCCCAAGGAATCTAGCTGCATGAAAGTCATTATCATTGGCGCAGGCACTGCGGGTTTAACTTGCGCCATTGGCTGCCGGCGCGCCGGGATGGAAGTTATTTTAGTAGATCAAGCAAAGGAATTAAAAAATATTGGTGGCGGACTTTTGCTTTGGCCCCATGGCTTACGGTATTTAGATTGGTTGGGAATCGGCGAAGAAATAAGACAGTATTATGTTAAAGTGACCGGATGCAGTGTAATTAGTTCTTCCGGTGAAGAAATTTTTAATGAACCCTACGCGGAGCTTTATTCTAAGCTTTCCGGTGAAATTTTGCCGATTGATCGAAGCCAACTGCAGCAAGCCTTGCTCCGCTGTTTACCTCAAGACTTTTTACAGCTAAATAAGCAATGCGTGAACGTTCAGCATTACCCAGATTATGTCGAAGTTGCGTTCGCTGATGGCACAACCTTATCAGCCGACCTCGTAATTGGTGCCGATGGAATCCATTCTCGCGTAAGGCAAACTCTTTATCCCAGTGCCGAGCTTCTTTATACCGGACATTATTGGTGGGGCGGGATTATTTCCCAAAAAGATCTTTCCTTGTCAGCAGAGTGTGTCACCATGCTGATGAGCGTTGGCAAAATGGCGATCATTTGGCCCACTTACCAAAACAAGTTCATGTGGTATTTACCGGTCAAAATGCCGTTGCAAACATCTCCTACCGCCCTCCCTAATCTCACGACGGTCGCTGAGAATTGGCATCCCATCATAGACGAAATTATCCAATCACCACCCACTGCACAAAATTTTCATTTACCCATTTATGCAGTGGAACCTTTGTCCACAACAGTTTTTGACCGGGTCGTCTTGATTGGTGATGCGAGTCATGGATTAGGCCCTGTTCTAGGCCAAGGTGCAAGTAAAGCCATCGAAGATGCATATGCACTGGTGAGCTGTCTGCAACATAGTCGGCAGCCTCTCCAAGAAACATTAGCGTATTTTGCTCGCCTCACCAAAAATAAAAATTCCATTATTAATGAACTTGAAAACCAATCTGCCGCGATGATGATTAATGATGATTTGCACAGCTTGCAATCATTTGAATCACAAATCCAACATCTTAATTTGGTAACCATTTATCAAGATTTAATTCCCTTAGTTAACGATCAAGCTTGCATTAACTTAGCTAAAGCGTGTGAGCAAGTATCAGTCTTACAAGTCGCTTAAGAAGATACCAACAGCTGTGAGGTTAGGGTGCTCACAGTGTTAAGGATTTTTTTGGTTTAAACTTTACTATTGCCTTACGGATATACTTAGAGATAATGCACTGCAATCTGCTCAAGACTTGCATGAAGAGAGCCTAAAACGTAGCATGGTAGGAATTTCGTGTGAGAGAGACCTATGCAAACCTACAAACCTTTCATCCCCCATCACATTAATGCCACCACAGATCATTTAGCAGGTAATGGTGGTTTAGGGCGTTATATTTTTTTACCCGGCTCTGATGGTCGAGCTAAAGAAATTGCGCAACATTTTCATGATGTAACTATTCAAGCGCATCCCAGAGGTCATCATCTTTATCTTGGATCGCTAACAATGGGTACAAAGAAAATTGATGTCGCAACCATTGCAAGCGGAATGGGTTGTCCCAGTATGGAAATTATTTTGCATGAACTATATCACCTCGGAGCAAAACGATTTTTACGCGTTGGTACTGCGGGTTCTTTGCAACCTGATTTAGTGAAGATGGGCGACATCATTAATGTTTCTGCAGCAGTCCGTGATGAAGGCACGACCATTGATTATGTTCCTCTTGCTTACCCTGCAATTTCAGCTTTTGAGTTTAATGCACCTGTTTTACATTCCGCCAAAAAACTTGGTTTTCTTCATCAAGTTCACACTGGCATTGTGCATTGTAAAAGTTCTTTCTATGCGCGAGAATTTGGTGCAGGTCCAAAAAGCCAAGAAAATAAAGGTTACATTGATATGTTATCGCAATGTGGTGTTTTAGCATCTGAAATGGAAACAGCAGCTTTATTCATTCAATCACAAATGTATAACCATCAACTTAGAAGTCAAGGTCAGGGCGCGAAATATCGTGTTTTAGCAGGAGCTATCCTCAGTATTCTTGCCGTACCGCCCCATGATTTTGCACCTCCAGCCATCGCGCGCTCCACGATTGAATCGCTTATTCAGTTGGCTATGGAAACCGTAAAAACATTGGCTCAAACTGAAGTCATTAAAGCGTCAAATTTTGTTCCGGCTTAAAAAATAAGAACCAGCTTGTTCCGTTGCAACTTCAGTAGCTGTGCCCGCAGCGAGGCTAGCTGCTGTTGCAACGAGACCTTGATCTTTTATATCGCGTGCAAATATTCCGAAACGTGCAATTCGACTTAAATAATCAAAAGACATACTCAATCTTTCCCAGCCTTTATCCTTAACATTTTGCTTAGTGAGATCGAGAAGATGAGAAATGAAATGCAAAGTTTGGTTGATGATCCAAATGTTGCCCGTAGCATAGGCTGCTTGTTGCAAGCTCATGACAATTTGCTTTAGCTGGTCTTCATTTTGTGATTGTTTGAAAAACTGCTGGAACTGCATAGCAAAAAGCGCGCCATAATAGGTTATACCTTTTATGGGGATTACGGTCTTATTAGGCCATCCATGTGTACGCAAAGTTAAGGCCAAAACTTTGGTGCTCCCGCGCAATAAGCCATGTCCCACAGCATTTTTAGTTGCAAAGATGACTTTGTCGAATAGCGACGGGGGTAACACTGCGCAAATTTCATCAATTGTTCCCTGTGGGGGCAACTTAATTCCCTTAAAAATCCCTGTCATCGACACAATGTTATGTTTATTACCTTCCGGGTAGGCGCAAAGCATCGGTTGACCAAAAAACTCAAGTCGTCCTTGTTCTTTTTTATCCAAACTTAAAATGTAAATATAGATAGGTTGGCTTGAAATAGGGTCGTGCCTGACTTTAGTTTGCCATTGCCAAGATGTTATGGACTTATGAATTGGTTTTAATTGATAACCCAGTGATGCTAAAGCTCGAGATTCTAATTTATCACCAACAGGTGAGTATTCTGCATTCTTTTCTGCAGCTGGCGGGTTAGTTTCGTAATTTGCAAGTTGATTTGCACTAGGTTCCGGAAGATGTAAAGTGCCAGTCGAAAGTTGGGCATCGACAAAAGCATTCATGTAGTTAATTTGGTTAACCAATTTTTCCATACCTGCAGCAATTTCTTTTTGAGCTAAACCAAGTTGAAGTTCAGCATCCAATTTACTCATTTCAGTTTCATAAGCTTGAACGCTGGCTTTGGCGCGCTGGCAATAACTAATAAGTTGTTCCGCTGTAGTTGTCCCTTTAGCATATTGGGTGTCTAAGGCTTTTAAATTATCTTCAAAGCATTGATTCGATTTTTGTTGTTGAGGTGAGCCTGACAGCAATTCACCCAAACCACCATTAGCCGTATCGATCAAACTAGTCATTAATCCTTGAGCTTGATCTACTAAAGCAATAAAACTTGCAGCAAGTTGGTTGGTTTTCTTTTGGTAAAAATTTGCAAAGATATAAGTGCCGATGGCAGTTTGGATTTCTTTGAAATGAGAAAAGAGTTGTCGAATTTGGCTTAGCGAGTCAAGTAGTGCTAGGGTAGCAAGATAGCGATCTTTATCTTGAGGGGTTACAAAATCAGCAAATTTTATTTTAGCTAAAGATTCTTTTTTTAAACTTAATTGAATAAATGTTTGTCCTTCATTTCTGGTTTCAGTTAAGTGATAAAAAGGGTTGCGATTCAAAAAAGGACTAGCGATTTCATTTTTTGTCGAGGACTCGAGTGCTGCTTGGTAACTTTTGCAAAGAGGCGATAAATGACAATTTTTAGGATAAGCAGTAATAAATTCATCGGCAAAATTATCTGCGACAGGCTCATTAATTAAAAGAAAGTGCAGATAACTTGCTAAATTGGTTTCAAGGCTTTTAGTTTTTATAATAATATCCGAAAGTAAATCAGGCAATTTTTTTTCAGCAATACATTGTGTTAACCCTTTACTAATGTGATGAAGCCGATTCGCAATATCATGTAAATAAAGTTTATCAGGGCCAAAAGTTGGAATGATATGAACTAAATTTTTAATATAACTTTCACGCTTAATTAATTTTTCCAAACTGGCGTGCGTGCATTCAACCCCAGATAATTCATTAAATAACCACGTTTTCAATTCTTCTAGGGCAAGCATGGTTGGGTCATTCATTAATTCGGAATTTTGATTTTTAAACCTGGACGCTTGCCAATTAGCAATTTGTCTAGCTAAATTATCTGCTTCTTGCCATAGAGGGTATTTGATCATGTCTTTCGATTCACGAGAGGGTAACGTGAAAGAAGGATGGGCAGTGAAATTAGCTTTGGGCCTTTGACAAGACCACCAATTATAAAAACGTTTATCCGTATCAAGTTCGAAGGGATTGGCTTTAGATTGGTCCTCCACCACCCCGTATTGATTTTGAATAGCCTTTAAAAGTTCAACTTCTTCATCAGTGTAGCAATATTGATAATGATGATTAATACCAAACCTAAGGTATCGATATGCTTTTTTTGGATACTTAAGCACATCTAACTCTTGTTGGCTTGCCCAAAAAAAAGGGAATTGCATGGTTTGCCAAGCGGATGTAAACCAATAAGGCTTTGCAGATGAGGGGGGTAAAGTTTTTAATACCATCGTAAAAGCCTCAATTGATTATGACCATTTATGATGAAACCGTTAGCCCTTTCTTAAATTATAGTGGCTGGCAGGTGGTAATTTTTCAATTTTAGCGGGTCTACCATATCCAAAATAAGTTTGTGAGCGAGCGTTACGATAGGAAGTCGTGTTCACTTTATTGTTCGCGTGAGAAGATGAGCTCGCTTGTATAGACTCAGATGCGCTATCTGAATCCTGGCGTATCGTTTCTTTTTGCTGAGTGGGTGAATGCTTAGCAGAAAGAGGTTTTGTGGTTTGAGTTGACGTGAAGTAGCCAGGATTGCTTCGTGGAATTAACTGCTCACAAAAAGTGAAAGGACGTTTGCCAGTTTTAATGTTTTGAACAAACTCTTTAAAAGAGGTTTCCTTTAATTCTGGTAAAAGATTTTCCTTTTTTTCTCGTTTTAAAATTTCGCTTTGGTGAAAAGATAAATGATAATTGCTTAAACTTTTAAGTGCATTAATCTTAAATTCAAGCTCGGCCAAGTCCTTATTCTTGTTATCAATTATATCTTGGCTTACTTCACATTTTTTATCTTGTGCAATTTGCAATATCAAATTAGTTTTGTCTTGCTCTAATGTGTCGACTAATTGCTGGTATTCAGCATTTTTACTTAAGGTTGATATGATGTAGGCACGAGAAGCTTTCATTGTTAAAATCAACAACGGTTTATCGGCCAGCGGGTTTAAATTTTTAAGCCAATTTTTCTTTCTTTCTTTCTTTTCTTTTTTTGCGCAAAAGTAAATAGCATTGACCCAATCATCAAAATTTTCGGGTTCCTTAAATTCTTTAAGTAGTTTGGTGCAAGTTGAGATTTTATGTTTTACTTCAGCTGAGCCAATAATTTGAATCGGTTTATTTTCAGATAAATGCCATTTGCGATGACGAATATTGACATAGCTTTCAATAATGCCGCATAACAATTCGCTATCGGGCAATTCCTGAGTATTTGACGATGAAGCACGGTTGACATTAGGCATATAGAATCTCCATTTCTAAGTTGTTCTTTGGCAAGCTGGCTTAGTGTACTGAGGGAACCTTAAGGAAAGCTTAAAGCTTAATAAAATCGAAAGACCACCTTAAGTAGTCTTTCGAGTGCAGGGCGCTTATCGGTGTCGTCGTGAATCGATGTGATGGTGACGATCTTCATGCTTCTTATGATGGGAATCTTTAGCGTGATGATGCGCATGAGGTTGAAAAAATGTCGGCGCATGGGTTTGATTGTTTTGATTCACCATGCTATTTAAAATATTAGAAATATTTGCCATATCGATTTGACTTACAGGCCCATTATCTTTCCGCATAATTTCAATAGCAGGGTGTGGAGCATTATTTACAAAATCAGTCCCTCTTGTTTTGTAAGGTGTGTTAGATAACCCGTTACAAATTACCGGTAATATTTTATTATTAACTTCTTTCTCCAATTCAAATGGTTCTTGATAGAAAGTGCCAATGGGTTGATTTCGGTGATCTCTGGGAGAATTGTTTTGGTCAAAATAAATAAAAGCGAGAGCCACATTACTTTGGTAGGGATTTAAATCTAGACCAGCAAAATTTAATTTCATATAAATTCCTTTTATAGTAAAAATTTCTACTTAACGCACGCACTATAATTTTTTTGTCTTAAACATTGCAAGTTCATTATGCAAATTTATTTTAATACCGACGTTGCTAATAAAAATCACTTCTGCTATACCCAACAGCTACATTGCAAATTTAACAACAACTGATAAGGAGGTCAGGTCGTGTTAAGTAAGCGAACGCATCGCAAATTCAAAAAAGATAGTGTGATGCAGCATCATTCGACGCGTAGTGAAAAGCATTTTTCATCCGATTATGATGACTCATCCGATGAGGAAACGTCGACTGAGAATGTCAATACCTATGATGTTAACCTGGCTTGGGCTTCATTTAAAAAAGCGATGCCAGGTTATACAGGTCCTGATGATTTGCTTTCATTTGTCGTGCATGCTGCGGGCTTGCAATTGCTTTACTCTACGCAAGTTAATACACAATATTATGCACTGAAGCATACGATCCTACATGAAGATCAAGCTTTGGAACGTATCAAGGGAATTTTTTATGAAGGCGCAAAAAAAGCTATAACAGAATCTTTACAAAAATTACTTGAATTCATTGATTATGCTCCGGAAACCTTAGAGACCAAAAAACAAGTACGTGAAAACTTAACATGTCTAGAACGGAAAATATTAGATATTGTTGAGCAGCAACTGGCTCTGCATCTCGAAGTTTTAATTGAGCTTATTAAGTCAAATCGTTTTGCCCAAAGCGCGTTATTTAATACAAAACTGAATTCCTTTGTTGAAGTGATCATTGCAAGTTTAGTGAGTTCAGTTAATTCAGTTTTTAATAAAATCGAGAAAGGCCCAGATCGAAATCTCCTGAAGAAAAAATTATATAAATTAGCGCGTAACAATTTTTTGAGTTTGTTAAGCGATGCCATGCCGCATGATTTGCAGCATTTGTCAGGACAAAAAAAGGCTTTAGAATTTTTAAGTGAATATGAGGGATTTTATCCCCACTCAAACCAACTCTTAAAAACTATCATCCGCACTGCGCATGCGAAAGGCTATGTTAAAACAATGGTGCAGCATTACTTGGATGATCCTGCAAACCATAACGTATTGATGATCGCTTATTTAAAAGATGTTAGAAATATTTTTCATTTGCATCCAAAATCTCATGCGGTTCTTAGCGAAGCCAAAGCATTGATAAAAGAATATGATTCTATCAACCGCCAAAATTTAAGTGATGAAATTTTTACGCATCTTTCTGAAAAATTAACTTCTCAGTGGCAATGTGTCGTAAATTTTTTTTATCGTCCGGTTCTCCCCAAAAGCTACACTTTCTCAAGCAATAATCCTTATAGTTTTTTTGCTAATCTGCGACTCTCCAATCGGTCGCAAAAGCGCCGGTCCCTCAATATACAACATGCTTTATTTCAGAAAGATTGTGTCGCACGATTTTGGCGGCTCTCCCCACAAGCTTCTTCGCATGCCGATGTGATTGAGCTTCAATCTATTTTAGCGGGAAGCTTTGGTCGATTAGATGTGATTTCAGAGCTTGGAAGTTATGAAAAGGTTGCTGAAAACATTGAGCAGATCAAGGCATTTTATGCAGCTAAGCAAATTTTTATTGAAGATAAAGATATTGCTCAGTGGATTCGCACTATTTTTAAGGGAAGTGAGCCTAATCTCGGAGTTTCGGATGGGGAGCAGCTGATTCTGTTAAATAAATTGCAGGCCTTAACTTATCTATTGTTTGGGTGTGAATCGACAAGAAATCCAGCGATGTCAATTGTAAACCAAATGCTTCTCGATTTAATCTTGAAAAAAGATTACCACTTCGCCTCTATTTTATTAACTGAATCTACAGATGAACCATCAAGCCAGACGATGCCCATGGCAACCAAAGGGGCAGTTTCAATCGCCCGGGTTTTAGAATCTCGCTATCGTTCTTTTATGCCGCATGCTTACCATTACCAGGGTATAGAGGAGAGTGATTCTCATACTCCTTTACGATTATCTCAATTTGTTGCAGCCGAGGCTGCGATCGTCAAAGCGTGGCTTAATGTTTTCAGTGGGGAAACGGTCACTCAAACGTCTTTGCAAAAGGAAAAAGCGACCACGATCTTAAATAGGATCGAAGCGCATTTTTCTAACTGGTTTCAATCTGAGCCAGTGAGAAGTCAAGTTGCAGATCCATATAGCTTACGACCTTCAATTCGCTGAGAAATAGATACAAAGTAAGTATCGCATCTTTAAGCAAAAATGATTTAGATGTCGATTGACAACACATGCTGCATCAAGCAAAATTCTCGCTCGATTGAGGAGGGGTTCCCGAGCGGCCAAAGGGATCAGACTGTAAATCTGACGGCTTACGCCTTCGAAGGTTCGAATCCTTCCCCCTCCATACGAAGAATCACTGAGCTCAGAGAACAGAATAGAAAATAGAAAGCTCTATTCTTGGCTTTCTGTCTCTGATTTTTAAGCGGGTGTAGTTCAATGGTAGAACTTCAGCCTTCCAAGCTGATAGCGTGGGTTCGATTCCCATCACCCGCTCAATGCAAGTTTGCCCACATAGCTCAGTCGGTAGAGCACTTCCTTGGTAAGGAAGAGGTCACCGGTTCAAATCCGGTTGTGGGCTATCTGTCATCCTGATTCCTCTTATATAGTACTAGAGGATTAAGTGAGGCAGGGCCTCCTTAAGTTTCGTCTAAACGCGAAAGCCTGAGAAGAAAGCAAATTGAAGAGAGGAAAAATCAATGAGTAAGCAAGTATTTGAGCGGACGAAGCCGCACGTAAATGTAGGAACGATAGGTCACGTTGATCACGGTAAAACGACGTTGACAGCGGCGTTGACAAAGACATTGGCGGATAAGTTTGGCGGTGAAGCGCGAGCTTACGATCAAATTGATAATGCCCCTGAAGAAAAAGCGCGTGGTATTACGATTGCGACCTCGCACGTAGAATACCAATCGGAGAATCGCCACTATGCGCACGTAGACTGTCCTGGTCATGCTGATTATGTAAAGAACATGATCACGGGTGCAGCGCAGATGGATGGTGCGATATTAGTAGTATCTGCAGCAGATGGTCCGATGCCGCAAACCCGAGAACATATATTGTTAGCGCGTCAAGTAGGCGTACCTTACATTGTTGTCTATCTGAATAAAGCTGACATGGTAGATGATAAAGAATTATTAGAATTAGTAGAGATGGAAGTAAGAGATTTATTATCGCAGTATCAATTTCCAGGCGATGACACTCCTATTATAACGGGAAGTGCCTTAAAAGCGTTGGAAGGTGACACGAGCGAGATAGGGATACCATCGATTGAGAAATTAGTTAAGGTAATGGATGAGTATATCCCTGTACCTGACCGTCCTATCGATTTACCGTTTTTGCTACCGATTGAAGATGTATTTTCCATTTCAGGTCGTGGCACGGTTGTAACGGGTCGAATTGAGCGTGGGATAGTTAAGGTTGGAGAAGAATTAGAGATTGTTGGTATCAAGGCTACAACGAAGACAATATGTACGGGAGTTGAAATGTTCCGTAAGTTGTTGGATGAAGGCCGAGCTGGAGATAATGTTGGTGTATTGTTACGTGGAACGAAGCGAGAAGACGTTGAGCGTGGACAAGTATTAGCAAAGCCTGGCACAATAACGCCCCACACGAAATTCGAAGCGGAAGTCTATGTGTTGTCGAAGGAAGAAGGTGGGCGTCATACACCGTTTTTCAAAGGTTATCGTCCGCAGTTTTACTTTAGGACGACCGATGTTACAGGTGAAGTTCAGTTACCAGAAGGTGTAGAGATGGTCATGCCGGGAGACAATATCAAGATGGTAATCAACTTGATAAACCCCGTCGCGATGGAAGAAGGGTTACGTTTTGCCGTTCGAGAAGGTGGTCGCACAGTTGGGGCCGGGGTCGTTGCTAAAATAATTGAGTAATATCATTCTAGGCCAGTAGCTCAATTGGCAGAGCGGCGGTCTCCAAAACCGCAGGTTGGGGGTTCGATTCCCTCCTGGCCTGGTCAATTTTTACAAGACGGGGCAGTAGTGTGAAATCAAAGGCAAATATAATGGTTTTAAAAACAGAGAATCAACCGACATCGCGATTAGATGTCTTGAAGTGGCTCGCTGTATTTTTTTTATTGCTTGCTGGATTGGTTGGTAATCATTATTATAGCGAAGTTTCTCTATTACTACGCCTGATGGGCTGGTTTGCCATTGTCGCTCTTGCTGGCTTTGTTGCTGCGCAGACGCAAAAAGGTCGATGGGTAATCAGATTCTTCCGTGATTCCCGCGGAGAATTGCGCAAAGTTGTATGGCCAACGCGCGAAGAAACCATGCAAACTACCATGGTCGTAGCTGTAATGGTTGTCATTCTGGCTTTATTGTTATGGGGCTTGGATGGCATTTTAGTTTGGGCAATTGGCTGGTTGACTGGTCAAAGAGGTTAATTCCTTTTATTAATCTATTATTAATCATTGCGGTTAAATGACCTTTGCGTTTTCAAAAGTAAACAGTAAATACAATGTTCAAAGTTATTAGATAGTAAAGTCAGATTGCTGAGGAATATAAAATATGACAACAGATCAGACTCCATCAAAGAAGCGCTGGTATGTTGTGCACGCGTATTCAGGTTTTGAGAAATATGTCATGCAAGCTCTACAAGAGCGGATCCGTGTTGACGGATTGGAATATAAATTTGGCGACATTTTGGTTCCAACCGAAGAAGTGGTCGAATTGCGTGCTGGCCAAAAAAGAAAGAGTGAGCGTAAGTTTTTTCCAGGCTATGTTCTGGTTGAAATGGTAATGGATGAAGAAACGTGGCATTTGGTTCGCTCCATTCCTAAAGTTCTCGGATTTATTGGCGGAACCAGCGATAAGCCTGCTCCAATCTCACCCAAAGAAGCTGAAACAATATTGCAGCGAATGCAAGATAGCAGTGAAAAGCCTAAGCCTAAAGTTCTATTTGAGGTGGGTGAAGTGGTTCGTGTCATAGATGGGCCCTTTGCGGATTTCAACGGCGTTGTAGAGGAGGTGAACTATGAAAAGAATCGCCTTCGCGTCGCTGTGCTAATCTTTGGTCGTTCTACACCAGTCGAATTGCAATTTGACCAAGTAGAAAAAGGCTAAGTTTTAGCAATTTGGCCTATTTAGTTCGATATTTTTGTTAACTGTTAATTGGGGAGCCAGAAATGGCGTTATCACCCGCGAGGTTTAAGTCATGGCTAAGAAAGTAAAAGCGTATATCAAGTTACAAATCACCGGTGGTGCAGCAAATCCTAGCCCACCCGTTGGTCCGGCGTTAGGCCAACAAGGTGTTAATATCATGGAATTTTGCAAAGCATTCAATGCTGCAACGCAAACGCCTGAAAAACAAGGCAAACCCTTGCCTGTTGTGATCACCGTATTTGAAGATCGAAGCTTCACCTTTATTGTTAAGACCCCGCCTGCTTCTTATCTTATAAAAGAAGCCGCTAAAGTATCTAAAGGCAGCAGTACACCTAATACCAATAAAATTGGAAAGGTGACGCGGCAGCAATTAGAAGAAATTGCCAAAACTAAAATGACTGACTTAACCGCTGGCGGTTTAGATGCAGCTGTTCGTACCATTGCTGGCAGCGCGCGCAGCATGGGCATTGATGTAGAGGGTGTGTAAATGACTAAATTATCTAAACGTCAACAAAAAATTAGTGAGCTTATTTCTACAGCCAAAAATTATTCTCCAAAAGAGGCTTTTGAAATATTTAAACAAATGCCTCCTTTAAAATTTAAAGAAAGTGTTGATTTAGCAGTTAATTTGGGTGTTGATCCCCGTAAATCTGAACAAGCTGTGCGTGGTTCTATTGTATTGCCCCACGGAACTGGTCGATCCATCCGTATCGCAGTTTTTACTTCCCCGGCGAATATGGATGCTGCTCGTGAAGCAGGTGCGGATTTAGTGGGTCTTGAAGATTTAGCTGAGCAGGTTAAGGCTGGTAAAATTGATTTTGATATTCTGCTGGCAACGCCTGATGCGATGCGAGTAGTGGGTCAACTCGGTCAAATTCTTGGGCCACGCGGCTTAATGCCCAATCCAAAAGATGGTACAGTGACGCCAGATATTGCTAATGCTGTCAAAAACGCTAAAATAGGCCAGGTTCGATATCGCACCGATAAAGCGGGTGTCATTCATTGCACCATCGGCAAAGTCGATTTTAAAACGAATGATTTAGCAGAGAATTTAGAAGCTGTGTTAAATGCTTTGCGGAAAGCTAAACCAAGCACTGCAAAGGGAATTTATTTCAGAAAAGTGACCCTGTCAACCACAATGGGACCAGGTTTGTCGCTTGATGTTTCATTTTTAGGTTTATAGATTAGCGAAAAGAATAGAAAGGTTTTGACGTGGCTTTGCTTATGCCAATGCCCGTCAGAGACCGTAGGTGCAGGTTTTATTTAATTTAAATAACCGGCTTAATTGTCAATGAAACAACTTGGCAACCTACGCAGACGGCGATCCGAAAGGATTGTCTTCAAAATGAAAATAGATGATGAGGACGGAAAACAATACGCTTAGTAGATTACATCTAACCCCAAGCGTGTTGTTTTCCGTCTTTTATTCTATTTTCTAAATGGCAAAATCCAACGTGGAGGTTTTAAAGTGGTATTAAAGTTAGCAGATAAAAAAACCATTGTTGGTGAGGTTGCCGAAGTTGCAAGTCAAGCGCTCTCTCTTATAGCGGCAGAATACAGCGGGTTGACCGTTTCTCAATTAACGCAATTGAGAAGAACCGCTCGCGAATCAGGTGTTTATATGCGCGTTGTGCGTAATACTCTGGCTTGTCGTGCACTTGAGGGAACACAGTTTGCTTGTATGCAGCAGTCATTAGTTGGCCCGCTTCTCCTTGCGTTTTCGCAAGAAGATCCAGGTGCAGCAGCACGTGTCATCAGGGATTTTTCAAAACTAGCAGATAAGCTTAAGGTAAAAGCGCTATCGATTGATAGTAAGTTGTTACCTCCAGAAGCATTACAAGCTCTTGCAAGTTTACCGAC
Organism: Gammaproteobacteria bacterium; assembly: GCA_013816845.1. NCBI lineage: Bacteria > Pseudomonadati > Pseudomonadota > Gammaproteobacteria > Gammaproteobacteria bacterium. The sequence goes on along the minus strand of JACDDU010000008.1, from coordinate 12,844 downwards.
ACGTAATGAAGCAATCGCTCAATTAATGTATGTCATGAAAGCGCCAGTTGAAATGTTGGTGCGGACAATGGCGGAACCTCATGCGAAATTGGTTAGAACAGTAGCTGCAATTCGTGATGCAAAACAAGCAGCGGTATAATTTTATAAATATTTGTTTTAGTTGGAGTCTCTCAAAATGGCCGTAAGCAAAGAAGAAATTTTAGAATCAATCTCACAAATGAGCGTGATGGATGTAGTTGAATTAATTAAATCTATGGAAGACAAGTTTGGTGTTTCTGCAGCAGCTGTTGCTGTTGCTGCTCCTGCCGCCGCAGCCGCGCCTGCCGCAGAAGAAAAGACTGAATTCAACGTTATATTAGCGAAAATTGGCGAAAATAAAATTAATGTTATTAAAGCCGTTCGTGAATTGACTGGATTAGGATTGAAAGAAGCTAAAGATCTTGTTGAAGCAGCACCAAAAGCAGTTAAAGAAGGTATAGCGAAGGCTCAAGCAGACGAAATTAAAAAGAAGCTTGAAGATGCTGGAGCAACAGTTGAGATTAAGTAGTCTCTCTGTAAGTGTTTGTTACTTTAAGCCATTAAGTTTGATGCTTTCTCACAAGTCGTTGCTGAGTACTGTTCATGTTCCTTGTGTCAGCAAAATTTGGAATGGGTGCTATGCTTAAGATATGTAGCTGGCAAGATGAAAGTACATTATCCAGCTTTTTGGTGAAGTGTAAAATTTTAGTAGTTGTTTTGACCACGGCTGGCGATAGAAATATCGCCGGCTTTTCCTTTATTTCGCTTATATACTCAATGCAATTTAACAACCTAATAACAAATTGAATTAAATCAATTCTTTAAGTTTAAAGAGTAGATTTGCTTCGTATCGGGATTGTTAAAAAGTGACGAGTGTAATTGATCGTGCAGATGCAGAGGTATTACACATGGGTTCAGCCTACTCATATACTGAGAAAAAGCGGATTCGAAAAAATTTTGGTAAATTATTAAGCGCTATTGAAGTGCCTTCATTATTGGCAATTCAAATGGATTCTTACCAGAAATTTTTAGATGCAGATGGTTCTGATAAGAATAATACCAGTGGATTGCACGGCGTATTTTCCTCCGTCTTTCCCATCACCAGCTTATCCGGTTACGCCGCTCTAGAGTATGTGAATTATCGGCTAGGTGAACCTATTTTTGATGTTAAAGAATGTAAAATGCGAGGCTTAACATACGCCGCGCCCTTACGTGTTAAATTACGTTTAGTGCACTATGACAGAGAAGCCCCCGGCCCTGCTCCTGTCGTGAAAGATGTTAAAGAGCAAGAAGTTTACATGGGCGAAGTTCCCCTTATGACCGAACATGGTACCTTTGTTATTAATGGTACGGAGCGAGTTGTTGTATCGCAGTTACATCGTTCGCCAGGTGTGTTTTTTGAGCATGACAAAGGTAAAACGCATTCTTCCGGGAAGCTCCTTTTCTCCGCTCGTATTATTCCTTATCGTGGATCATGGTTAGATTTTGAATATGATCCAAAAGATGCCATTCATGCTCGTATTGATCGTCGCCGTAAGCTGCCAGCAACTATTCTTCTACGTGCTTTGGGTATGTCTGTTGAAGAAATTCTTGGAACTTTCTTCGAAAACAATATATTTGAGATTCAAAATGGTAAGTTTATTTTGCATCTTGTTTCTGAACGGCTACGCGGTGAAATTGCGTCATTCGAAGTGAAGAAAGCGGGTAAAATTATTATTGAGAAAGGTCGACGAATTACCGCGCGTCATATTGCTGCTCTCGAAAAAGCAAGTATTAAGCAATTAGAAGTTCCAGCCGATTATATTTTAGGAAAGGTCCTTGCAAAGACTGTTTCTAACCCTGAAACCGGTGAAATATTAGGTGCTGCTAATGATGTTATCTCAGCTGATTTATTGAAAAACTTGGTCTCAAGTGGGGTTAAGCGTATTGAAACGCTTTACATCAATGATATTGATCGCGGCCCCTATATTTCTGATACATTGCGTATCGATTCAACCTCAAATGCACAAGAAGCACTCGTTGAAATCTATCGCATGATGCGTCCTGGTGAGCCACCTACGAAAGAAGCTGCTGAAACATTATTTAGAAATTTATTCTTTATGCCCGAACGTTATGATTTATCTGATGTCGGTCGTATGAAGTTAAATCGACGAGTTGGTCGCAAAGAAATTATCGGATCAGGCGTTCTCTCTAAAGATGACATTCTTGACGTTTTAAAAACATTGATTAAGATCCGGAATGGTGAAGATACCGTTGATGATATCGATCATTTAGGTAACAGACGCGTACGATGCGTCGGTGAAATGACTGAAAATCAATTCCGGATTGGATTAGTCCGTGTAGAGCGTGCGGTTAAAGAACGTTTAAGCTTGCCGGATATTGACGCCATCATGCCGCAAGACATTATCAATGCCAAACCGATTTCCGCGGCGATTAAAGAATTTTTTGGTTCCAGTCAGCTTTCACAATTTATGGACCAAAATAATCCGCTTTCAGAAATTACGCACAAACGTCGTGTTTCTGCCTTAGGACCTGGTGGTCTATCGCGCGAACGAGCTGGCTTTGAAGTCCGCGACGTGCATCCTACTCACTACGGTCGTGTTTGCCCTATCGAAACACCTGAAGGTCCAAACATTGGTTTGATTAACTCGCTCGCGGTTTATGCGCGTACTAATGAGTATGGATTCTTAGAAACTCCTTACCGTAAAGTGGCCAATAATAAAGTAACTGACGAAGTTGTTTATCTTTCAGCTATTGAAGAAGGCGATTATGTTATTGCGCAGGCTAACGCTTCCGTCGATGAAAAAAGACGGTTAACAGACACATTGGTGCCTGTACGTCATCGCAATGAATTTACTTTTTCTACCCCTGATCGCGTCCAATTTATGGATGTATCACCCAAGCAAATTGTTTCGGTGGCAGCTGCACTGATTCCCTTCTTAGAACACGATGACGCAAATCGTGCATTGATGGGTTCAAACATGCAACGTCAAGCGGTTCCGACGTTAAAAACAGAAAAACCATTAGTTGGAACGGGTATTGAGCATTTAGTTGCAAAAGACTCGGGCGTAACCGTCGTTGCAAAACGCGGTGGTGTTGTTGATTATGTTGATGCATCGCGTATTGTTGTACGTGCTAACGATAAAGAAGCAGATACTGGAACTACAGGTGTTGATATTTACGGTTTAACCAAATATACCCGTACCAACCAAGATACCTGTATTAATCAACGTCCTTTAGTTGCTAAAGGTGACATGATTGAAAAGCATGATGTTCTCGCGGATGGACAGTCTACTGATACGGGTGAGCTCGCTTTAGGTCAAAACTTATTAGTAGCTTTTATGCCCTGGAATGGTTACAACTTTGAAGATTCCATTCTTATCTCAGAACGAGTCGTTCAAGAAGACCGCTTCACCAGTATTCATATTGAAGAATTAACGTGCGTTGCACGTGACACTAAGCTTGGTCCTGAAGAAATTTCTGGCGATATCCCTAATGTAAGTGAAAGTGCTCTTTCTAAACTTGATGAGTGCGGCATCGTTTATATTGGTGCAGAAGTTAATTCCGGGGATATTTTGGTCGGTAAAGTGACGCCTAAAGGTGAAACGCAACTCACGCCTGAAGAAAAATTATTACGCGCCATCTTTGGTGAAAAAGCATCCGATGTTAAAGATACCTCTCTGCGTGTTCCGACAGGCATGGAAGGAACTGTCATCGATGTTCAAGTATTTACTCGCGAGGGAGTTAAGAAAGATACGCGCGTTCTTGAGATTGAAAAAGCCGAGCTTGCGAAAGTTAAGCAAGATTTAGGCGATGAAATGCGTATTCGTGAAGACGACGTATTTACACGTATTGAAAAATCATTAATCAATCGCGTGGCTGAAGGTGGACCTAATAAGCTTAAGAAAGGCACGAAGCTTACTAAAGCATATCTATCAGAAATACCACGCGAAAAATGGTTTGAAATTCATTTAAAAGATGCAGCTTCCAGTAAACAGCTTGAAACTGCAGCGAAACAATTGAAAAAAATTCGCTTGGATTATGAAAAAGCTTACGACGCAAAACATTTAAAAATTACCCAGAGTGATGATTTAGCACCGGGTGTATTAAAAATCGTCAAAGTCTACATGGCGGTTAAACGTCGTGTTCAACCGGGCGACAAAATGGCAGGGCGCCACGGTAATAAAGGTGTGATTTCCATGATTACACCTGTGGAAGATATGCCTTATCTTGCCGATGGTACGCCGGTAGATATTGTTTTAAATCCACTGGGTGTTCCTTCTCGTATGAACGTGGGTCAGGTTCTTGAAACCCATTTAGGCTGGGCTTCCAAAGCGCTCGGTCAAAAGGTGGGGCATATGGTTGATGCTCAGCAATCGGTTAAAAACATTCGTACCTTCTTGAATTCTATTTACAGCGTTGGGAAGACGAAGGAAAGTTTAACAAGTTTAAATGATGACGAAGTCGTGACGCTTGCTAATAATTTGCGTCAAGGTATTCCTTTTGCGACACCAGTTTTTGATGGTGCAACAGAAGAAGAAATTAAAATCATGTTGAAGTTGGCTGACTTGCCAGAAGACGGGCAGGCTATCCTACATGATGGTCGTACAGGCTTACCCTTTGAGCGTCCGGTAACAGTTGGTTACATGTATATGATGAAATTGAATCATTTAGTCGATGATAAAATGCATGCACGTTCTACTGGCTCCTATAGTTTAGTAACGCAGCAACCTTTGGGTGGTAAAGCACAATTTGGTGGCCAGCGGTTTGGAGAAATGGAAGTGTGGGCACTTGAGGCTTATGGTGCTGCTTATACCTTACAAGAAATGTTAACTGTGAAATCGGATGACGTAACGGGTCGTACGAAAATGTATAAGAATATTGTCGATAGTGAACATTACATGGAATCCAATATGCCGGAAGCCTTTAACGTTCTTATCAAAGAAATTCGTTCACTTGCGATTAATATTGAATTTGATTGATAGATGAAGCGCCGCAAGATGACGCGGAAAGTTGGTGCGACACTCAGTCAACGCGCAAGACGCGTTGACTGATTTCCTGGCTTTAGAGTTGGGATAATGTGAAATTTAATTGGGGGGTTCACCTTGAAAGATTTATTGACGCTGGTTAAGCAGCAAAGTCAACCACAAGAATTTAATATGATTCGTATCGGTCTCGCTTCTCCCGATATGATACGCTCATGGTCTTTTGGTGAGGTAAAAAAGCCAGAAACGATTAACTATCGTACTTTCAAGCCAGAGCGTGATGGGCTTTTCTGTGCCAAAATATTTGGTCCGATTAAAGACTATGAATGCTTATGCGGAAAATATAAGCGCTTAAAACATCGTGGTGTAGTATGTGAAAAATGCGGTGTTGAAGTTACATTGTCCCGAGTTCGTCGTGAACGCATGGGTCATATTGAATTAGCGAGCCCCGTTGCTCACATTTGGTTTTTGCGTTCGTTGCCTTCTCGTATCGGCTTAATGCTTGATATGACTTTAAGAGATCTTGAGCGCGTACTTTATTTCGAAGCATTTGTAGTTATTGATCCAGGTATGACGCAACTCGAAAAAGGCCAACTACTTTCAGATGAATCTTATTACGATGCAATCGAAGAATATGGCGATGAATTCGAAGCGCGCATGGGTGCGGATGCTATCCAAGAATTACTCCGTGCAATTAATCTCGAAGTTGAAGTACCCCGAATTCGTGAGGAATTACTTAAAACAACTTCAGAAGCGCGTCATAAAAAACTTTCCAAACGATTAAAATTAATGGAAGCGTTTTTAGGCTCTGGGAATAAACCAGAGTGGATGATTTTAACCGTATTGCCGGTATTACCGCCTGATTTACGTCCTTTAGTCCCATTAGATGGTGGCCGTTTTGCAACGTCTGACTTAAATGATTTATATCGTCGCGTTATTAATCGTAACAATCGATTGAAGCGTTTATTAGATTTAAACGCGCCTGATATCATCGTCCGCAATGAAAAACGGATGCTACAAGAATCCGTTGACGCCTTACTCGATAACGGTCGTCGTGGTCGCGCCATCACAGGCTCAAATAAACGTCCTTTAAAATCTTTAGCAGACATGATTAAGGGTAAGCAAGGTCGTTTTCGTCAAAACTTACTGGGTAAACGTGTAGATTACTCCGGTCGATCTGTCATTGTCGTAGGGCCGACGCTGCGTTTACATCAGTGCGGTTTACCTAAAAAAATGGCTCTAGAATTATTTAAACCCTTTATTTACAGCCGATTACAAATGCTTGGTTCTGCATCGACTATTAAAGCTGCAAAGAAAATGGTTGAACGTGAAGAGCCCGAAGTTTGGGATGTCTTAGAAGAAGTGATTCGCGAACATCCCGTGATGCTTAATCGTGCACCAACCTTACATCGGTTAGGCATTCAAGCGTTTGAACCAGTCTTAATCGAAGGTAAAGCAATCCAATTGCATCCGTTAGTCTGTACAGCTTATAACGCTGACTTTGACGGGGATCAAATGGCGGTTCATGTTCCTTTATCTCTTGAATCTCAGCTCGAAGCGCGTTCACTCATGATGTCTACCAATAATGTGTTATCACCTGCAAACGGTGAGCCCATTATTGTTCCGACGCAAGACGTGGTGCTCGGTCTTTATTACTTAACGCGTTCGCGCATCAATGCACGCGGTGAAGGGATGAACTTCAGCGATGTTGAAGAAGTTCATCGTGCTTATGAAAATGGTGTTGTTGATCTTCATGCTAAAGTGAAAGCGCGTATTAAAGAATACCCTTACGAAGCTAAAGCCAATGCTTTTATAGAAAAAATTAGTTTTGTTGAAACCACTGTGGGTCGAGCTATTTTATCGGAAGTACTACCAAAAGGACTTCCTTTCGAACTTGTTAATCGCACGATGAATAAAAAAACAATTTCCAATCTCATTGATGCTTCTTACCGTCAAGTTGGTCTTAAAGCCACGGTAATTTTTGCTGACCATCTAATGTATACAGGATTTCATTATGCGACCCGTTCGGGTCTCTCGATTGGTGTGAATGACTTGGTTATTCCGAAGAAAAAATCCAGCATTATTGAGCAAGCCGAGGATGAAGTCCGTAAAATTCAAGCTCAATTCTCATCAGGTTTGGTTACCCAAGGTGAACGCTACAATAAAGTTGTCGATATCTGGTCACGTACTAACGATTTAGTTGCACAAGCGATGATGGAAGAGCTTTCAGCCGACACCGTTAAGGATCGCGACGGTAACAAAGTTAAGCAAGAATCATTTAACTCTATTTATATGATGGCAGATTCGGGTGCTCGAGGTTCTGCAGCACAGATTCGTCAGCTAGCTGGTATGCGTGGTTTGATGACGAAACCGGACGGTACCATCATTGAGACACCGATTACGGCTAACTTCCGTGAAGGCTTAAACGTTTTGCAATATTTTATTTCAACTCACGGTGCGCGTAAGGGTCTTGCCGATACCGCGTTAAAGACTGCGAATTCGGGCTACTTGACGCGTCGTTTAGTTGACGTTGCGCAAGATTTAGTGATTACCGAAGATGATTGTGGAACAGAGTTTGGTATTGTTGTGACACCGTTAATTGAAGGTGGTGACGTAGTCGAGCCGTTAAATGAACGTGTATTAGGGCGTGTTACTGCACAAGATATTTATGATCCTAAATCAAATCATATCATTATCCCACAAGGGACATTGTTGGACGAGCAATGGATCAAGCGCTTAGATGACATGACGATTGACGAAATGTTTGTGCGTACCGCCATCACTTGCGAATCTCGCTATGGTATTTGCGCTGCTTGTTATGGACGTGATTTAGCTCGTGGACATCGTGTCAACATTGGTGAAGCTGTGGGGGTTATCGCGGCGCAATCGATTGGTGAGCCAGGCACACAGCTAACCATGAGAACCTTCCACATTGGTGGTGCAGCCTCAAGAACAACTGCGGTCAACAATGTTCAAGTTAAGTATCCTGGAAAGCTTAAACTTCACAATGTAAAAATTATTGAGCGTCAAGGCGGCAAATTTATTGTCGTCTCTCGTTCGGGAACTATTGCAGTTCAAGATGTCCATGGTCGCGAGCGTGAGCGTTATAAAATTCCATATGGTGCTGAAATTAGCAGTAAAGATGGCTCCAATGTAGCAGCCGGACAAATTGTTGCGAATTGGGATCCGCATAGTCACCCCGTCATTACGGAAGTTGCAGGTCACATTAAATTTATCGACTTAATCGATGGCATCACCATGCATCGGCAGACCGATGAATTGACTGGGTTAACCAGTATCGTTGTTGCGGATCAAAAGCAAAGAGGATCGAGTGGTAAAGAATTAAAGCCAATGATCAAGTTGGTGGATGATAAAGGTGAAGATATTTACCTTGCGGGTACGAGTTTAATAGCCCAGTATTTCTTACCAGCTGATGCTATCGTTAACTTCGAAGATGGTTCGAAAGTAAAAGTTGGTGACGTCTTAGCGCGTATACCGCAAGAAACATCAAAAACAAGAGACATCACCGGTGGTCTACCTCGTGTTGCAGATCTTTTTGAAGCGCGTCGTCCTAAAGACTCAGCGGTTCTTGCGGAAATCTCAGGGGTAATTAGCTTTGGTAAAGAAACCAAAGGCAAACGCCGATTGATGATTACAGCAAATACGGGAGATGTGCACGAAGAGTTAATTCCAAAATGGCGGCACATCAATGTATTTGAAGGTGAACATGTTGAGCGTGGTGAGGTTCTCGTTGAAGGCCCATTGAATTCCCATGACGTATTGCGCCTCTTGGGGGTAAATGCCTTAACCAACTATCTGGTGAATGAAATCCAAGATGTCTATCGTTTACAAGGGGTTAAGATTAACGATAAACATATTGAAGTCATTATTCGACAAATGCTTCGTAAAATTATTATTGCCAACCCAGGTGATACGAATTTCATTAAGGGTGAACAAGTCGAATTTGCTCAAATGCGTGAAGATAACCATAAGCTTAAGAAAGCTGGAAAAATTCAAGCTCGTTTCGAGCCAATTTTGTTAGGAATCACCAAGGCGTCGCTTTCTACTGAATCCTTTATCTCGGCGGCTTCATTCCAAGAAACGACCAGGGTGCTCACTGAAGCTGCTGTCAGTGGGAAATTTGATGAGTTGAGAGGATTAAAAGAAAACGTTATTGTTGGACGATTGATTCCTGCCGGAACGGGTCTTGCTTACCACGAAGAGCGGAAATTGAGAAATAATCCTCGTCCAATCGTGGTGGAAAAAACTGAAAAGGCAAAATAACAATAGAAGTGATAAGATGCAGTTCCCTAAAAAAAGGATCTTTTAGGGAGCGCATACCCCCAAAAAGGGGTTTGAATGCAGAAATATAAAATAATAATCAACAAGTCCTTGACACAAAAGGCAATGCTTTTTTAGAATCGCGCCTCTCCCATCTAAAACTTTTAGGATGTTTGAGAAATTAGGGGTAATTTTTAAGCGTTGCTTGCAATGCGACGACGGGTCTCTTCGAATTATGAGAGGTCCCTCTTCACACAAACTGCTCAGGAATATCTGAGAGACTGGAATTTAGAGATTTAGAGAGAAATTTAATGCCAACGATAAACCAGTTAGTTCGAAGTGGTAGAACACCTAAAGAATTTAAGTCTAAGGCGCTAGCACTTAGTCGATGTCCACAAAAACGTGGCGTTTGTACTCGTGTTTATACCACTACGCCTAAGAAGCCAAATTCGGCTTTACGGAAAGTGGCGCGTGTCCGCTTAACCAATGGTTATGAAGTTACGGCTTACATTGGTGGTGAAGGACATAACTTGCAAGAGCATTCCGTCGTGCTTATTCGTGGCGGTCGAGTTAAGGATTTACCTGGTGTTCGATATCATGTCGTTCGCGGTAGCTTAGATACTGCTGGCGTTGTTGATCGTCGTCAGAGTCGTTCGAAATACGGTGCAAAAAAACCAAAGCAATAATAGGTGGGATGAGTAATGCCAAGAAGAAAAGCTGCAGTCAAGCGTGAAGTTTTACCTGATCCGCTGTATCACGATGAGCAAATCACTAAATTTGTTAACGTCGTTATGCGCGCTGGTAAAAAGTCGATCGCCGAAAGAATTGTTTATGATGCTTTAAATCTTTTAACAGATCGTTTGAAGAAAGAAAATAAAGGCGAGAAAGGGGAAGGCGATAGCAGCGGCGATAGCAGCGGCGGCCGAGGTAAAAAATCCATTGCCCCAAGAATTAAGAATGCAGCGACCACTCAAGTGCACGATGAAGCTTTAGAGAATCTTCATAAAGCATTCTTGAATGTAGCGCCTACCGTTGAAGTAAAGTCCCGAAGAGTTGGGGGCGCAACCTACCAGGTACCTGTCGAAGTTTCGGGTGATCGCGGCGTAGCACTGGCAATGCGCTGGGTAGTAAAGGCAGCGAAGGGTCGAGCAGAAAAAACCATGGCGTTACGCCTAGCAGCAGAATTATACGAAGCCTACTTGGGCCGCGGCGCGTCTGTTAAAACACGCGACGACGTTCATCGTATGGCAAAAGCAAACCAAGCGTTTGCGCATTATCGTTGGTAAAGGGTGAGGTGATTTGTGGGACGTGTAACACCAATTGAGCATTACCGAAACATCGGAATTATGGCTCATATCGATGCAGGCAAAACAACAACAACAGAGCGTATCCTTTATTATACTGGTGTTTCCCATAAGCTTGGTGAAGTGCATGAAGGCACGGCAACCATGGATTGGATGGAGCAAGAGCAAGAACGAGGAATCACGATTACGTCTGCTGCTACCACTTGTTACTGGTATGGCATGGCAAAACAATTTCCCCAGCATCGTATCAACATTATTGATACCCCAGGCCACGTTGATTTCACCATTGAAGTAGAGCGCTCTTTGCGCGTCCTCGATGGCGCTTGTGCCGTGCTTTGTGCTGTAGGCGGTGTTGAGCCGCAGACGGAGACAGTTTGGCGACAAGCTGCACGCTATGGCGTGCCACGGCTAGGCTTTGTTAACAAAATGGATCGAACGGGAGCAAATTTTTTACGCGTTGTGGAGCAAGTTCGAACTAAGCTCGGTGCCGTTGCGATTCCAATTCAGCTACCCATTGGCGCTGAAGACAAATTTGAAGGCGTTATTGATCTCGTTAAAATGAAATCCATTTATTGGGAAGATAAGAATCAAGGGATCGCATTTGAAGAGCGTGAAATTGACCCAGAAATGCTTGAAGAAGCACAGAAATACCATGAGAAAATGGTAGAAGCTGCTGCTGAAGCTTCAGAAGACTATATGACGAAGTATTTGGAGACAGGTACTTTGACGCAGGAAGAGATAAAGAAAGGCTTGCGTGCTAGAACACTACGCAATGAAATTATTCCTATGTTATGCGGCTCAGCCTTTAAAAATAAAGGCGTACAAGCCATGCTTGATGCGGTAATCGAATATTTACCAGCTCCTTCCGATGTTCCTGCGGTACGAGGAAATTTGGATGATGCAGATAATACTCCTGCTGAGCGTCATCCACTCGATACGGATCCCTTCGCAGCATTAGCCTTTAAGATCGCTACAGATCCTTACGTTGGTACATTGACTTATTTTCGAGTTTACTCCGGTGTTTTGCGATCAGGTGATACTGTTTACAATCCAATTAAAGATCGGGAAGAGCGTATTGGTCGGTTATTGCAAATGCATGCTAATGATCGTACTGAAATAAAAGAAGTTTATGCTGGTGATATTGCAGCAGCTGTTGGCCTCAAAAAAGTTTCAACGGGCGACACCCTGACTGACCAAGATCAGGTCATTATCCTTGAAAGAATGGTATTCCCAGATCCTGTCATCTCCGTTGCGGTTGAACCGAAAACCAAAGCTGACCAAGAAAAAATGGGTATCGCTTTAGGCAAATTAGCTCAAGAAGATCCATCTTTTCGTGTGCATACTGACGAAGAGTCAGGTCAAACAATTATTTCCGGTATGGGTGAATTGCATTTAGAAATCATTGTTGATCGTATGAAGCGTGAATTTAGCGTTGAAGCAAACGTGGGTAAGCCACAAGTTGCTTATCGTGAAACGATCCGAGCTGCAGTGGACCAAGAAGGAAAATATGTTCGTCAATCGGGCGGTCGCGGTCAATATGGCCATGTTTGGATTAAGCTTGAGCCTCAAGAGGCTGGCAAGGGTTACGAGTTCATCAATTCTATTGTTGGTGGTGCTATTCCAAGAGAATATATTCCAGCTGTTGATAAAGGTATTCAAGAGCAATTACAGAATGGTGTTATTGCAGGGTATCCCGTGGTAGATGTCAAAGTTACCCTTTATGACGGTTCTTATCATGATGTCGATTCCAGCGAAATGGCATTTAAGATTGCAGGTTCCATGGCATTCAAAGAAGGCGCTAAAAAAGCAAAACCTGTGATTTTAGAACCTATTATGAAAGTTGAAGCCGTTACCCCGGAAGATTTCATGGGCGACGTGATGGGTGATCTCAATAGACGTCGTGGCATTTTACAGGGGATCGATGATTCCCCTTCCGGTAAATTGATTCATGCAGAAGTACCTTTATCAGAAATGTTTGGATATGCAACTGACCTTCGTTCAATGACCCAAGGTAGAGCGACTTATTCCATGGAGTTTGCGAAATATAACGAAGTTCCAATGAATGTTGCTGAGCAAATTATTGATAAGAGTAAAAAGTAACTTAAAGAATGAGTTAAAGGTGCAGCTTAAAACGCGAAAGCCTGAGAAGAAAGCAAATTGAAGAGAGGAAAAATCAATGAGTAAGCAAGTATTTGAGCGGACGAAGCCGCACGTAAATGTAGGAACGATAGGTCACGTTGATCACGGTAAAACGAC
>JACDDU010000007.1:0-157500 GCA_013816845.1 Gammaproteobacteria bacterium | reverse complement strand
ACTTCCTCTTTCGAGTTTGCAGAGTGCTGTGTTTTTAATAAACAGTCGCAGCCACCGATTCTTTGCAACCTCTTTCTGCTCCACTCGCAAGGAGCTTCACATAATAGAGGCACACCTTCTCCCGAAGTTACGGTGTCAATTTGCCTAGTTCCTTCACCCGAGTTCTCTCAAGCGCCTTAGTATTCTCTACTTGTCCACCTGTGTCGGTTTGCGGTACGGTTTTCTAATCTTCATCACTTAGAGGATTTTCTTGGAAGCTTAGCATCAACTACTTCTCCTATACCGAAGTATAAGATCGTCATCACGCCTCAGAATATGAATGATCGGATTTGCCTAACCATTCTTCCTACACGCTTAAACTAGGATTTCCAACACCTAGCTAGCTTAGCTTTCTCCGTCCCCCCTTCGCTCCAATTAAAAAGTACAGGAATATTAACCTGTTCCCCATCAGCTACGCTTCTCAGCCTCACCTTAGGGGCCGACTGACCCTGCGCCGATTACCGTCGCGCAGGAACCCTTGGACTTCCGGCGTGCGGGTTTTTCTCCCGCATTATCGTTACTCATGTCAGCATTCGCGCTTCTGATACCTCCAGCATTCCTCTCAGAACACCTTCAACGGCTTACAGAACGCTCCTCTACCACTCACACAACCTAAGTTGTATGAATCCGTAGCTTCGGTGGATAGTTTGAGCCCCGTTACATCTTCCGCGCAAGCCGACTCGACCAGTGAGCTATTACGCTTTCTTTAAAGGATGGCTGCTTCTAAGCCAACCTCCTGGCTGTCTCGGCCTTCTCACATCGTTTACCACTTAACTATCTCTTTGGGACCTTAGCTGACGGTCTGGGCTTTTTCCCTCTCCACGACGGACCTTATCACCCGCCGTGTGTCTCCTGTGGCCTCTTCGTTAGTATTCGGAGTTTGCATCGGTTTGGTAGGACTATCACGTCCCCCTAGCCGGCACAGTGCTCTACCCCTAACTTGATTTCCCACAAGGCACTACCTCAATAGCTTTCGAGGAGAACCAGCTATCTCCGGGCTTGTTTAGCCTTTCACTCCTATCCACAACTCATCTCCTACTTTTTCAACAGTAGTGAGTGCGGGCCTCCAGAACGTGTTACCGCCCCTTCACCCTGGCCATGGATAGATCGCCCGGCTTCGGGTCTACTAACATCAACTTGACGCCCTATTCAGACTCGGTTTCCCTTCGCCTCCCCTATTCGGTTAAGCTTGCTAATGCTAGTAACTCGCTGACCCATTATACAAAAGGTACGCAGTTACCCATGATAAATCATAGGCTTCCACTGCTTGTACGCACACGGTTTCAGGTTCTATTTCACTCCCCTCTCCGGGGTTCTTTTCGCCTTTCCCTCACGGTACTTGTTCACTATCGGTCAGTAAGGAGTATTTAGCCTTGGAGGATGGTCCCCCCACGGAGCTTGCGCTCCTTCTTCAATCAGGATTTCTCGTGTCCCGACCTACTTTGCAAATGTGTGCTATAGCTACTTTTAATCTACAGGGCTATCACCTTCTATGGCTGACTTTTCCAAGTCATTCTAATAAGTCACTATATCTTACACATTTAGGCTGTTTCCCTTTCGCTCGCCACTACTTGGGAAATCTCGGTTGATTTCTTTTCCTCTCGGTACTTAGATGTTTCAGTTCCCAAGGTTCGCTTCTCTAGTCCTATGTATTCAGACTAGGATGATAGGACTTCTCCTATCGGGTTTCCCCATTCAGACATCTTCGGATCAATGCTTGTTGCCAACTCCCCGAAGCTTTTCGCAGGCTGCCACGTCTTTCATCGCCTCTTACTGCCAAGGCATTCACCATGTGCGCTTAATTTCTTGACTATATAACCCTAAGTTGCCTTACAGTTATATCCTCAGTTTACAAAGTTTAACTTGAGTAACACTCAGTGTACTTCGCTTCTTACATACCATTTTTTTAAAGAACTTTCTGTCGCAAAGGACAGAAGAAAAACGTCAACTCGCTTAACATCTTACTTCTGCTTTCTGCTGCACTTTTATTACATTTTTTCTATTTCTAATATTTCTTTTTTACTGGTGCTGCTTTTTTCTTCTTTTCTATTCTTTGTTTCGCTTTCTTCTCTTTTTTCTCAGTAACTTTACGCTTTCTTCACAACCTACCTTTATACTTTCTTCACCTCTAATTCGCAATCTCTTCCTTAACTCATTTCTTTACGCTTCCTTCACCAAATTACTGGAGCCAGTCGGGATCGAACCGACGACCCCCTGCTTGCAAAGCAGATGCTCTCCCAGCTGAGCTATGGCCCCCGTGTCTGCCTTCCCAATTTGTTAGTGGGCCTGGGTGGACTTGAACCACCGACCCCACGCTTATCAAGCGTGTGCTCTAACCAACTGAGCTACAGGCCCCTTAGACCTTGGCAGCGAACCTAATTCCTAAAACCAATCTTCTTTAACTTCATCACCCTTGCACAGGCAATAAAGCAGCACCAATCATAGTCAAAAACCTATAACCGATGCTTTCTGGTCAAATCAAGAGTGAATAATGTGCGCGCCTAACAAGAATGTGTTTTATTTGTATTTCGTAAGGAGGTGATCCAGCCACAGGTTCCCCTACGGCTACCTTGTTACGACTTCGTCCCAGTCATGAATCATACCGTGGCAGGCGTCTCCCTTTCGGTTAAACTACCCGCTTCTGGTACCATCCACTCCCATGACGTGACGGGCGGTGTGTACAAGGCCCGAGAACGTATTCACCGCGACAATGCTGATTCGCGATTACTAGCGATTCCGACTTCATGAAGTCGAGTTGCAGACTCCAATCCGGACTACGAGACGCTTTTTGAGATTGGCTCCCCTTTACAGGTTGGCGACCCTCTGTACGCCCCATTGTAGCACGTGTGTAGCCCTACTCATAAAGGCCATGATGACTTGACGTCGTCCCCGCCTTCCTCCGGTTCCTCACCGGCAGTCTCCTTAGAGTCCCCAACTTAATGCTGGCAACTAAGGACAAGGGTTGCGCTCGTTACGGGACTTAACCCAACATCTCACAACACGAGCTGACGACAGCCATGCAGCACCTGTCTCTGCGCTCCTTTCGGCACCCCAACCTCTCAGTCGGGTTCGCAGGATGTCAAGAGTAGGTAAGGTTCTTCGCGTTGCATCGAATTAAACCACATGCTCCACCGCTTGTGCGGGCCCCCGTCAATTCCTTTGAGTTTCAACCTTGCGGCCGTACTTCCCAGGCGGAAGACTTATCGCGTTAGCTTCGATACTGATAGGTTCCCCTACCAACATCTAGTCCTCATCGTTTACAGCGTGGACTACCAGGGTATCTAATCCTGTTCGCTCCCCACGCTTTCGCGCCTCAGCGTCAGTATTATGCCAGGTGGCTGCCTTCGCCATTGACGTTCCTTCCGATCTCTACGCATTTCACCGCTACACCGGAAATTCCGCCACCCTCTCATATACTCCAGCTGTATGGTTTGCGATGCGCTTCCCAGGTTAAGCCCGGGGCTTTCACATCACACCCTTACAACCGCCTACGCGCCCTTTACGCCCAGTAATTCCGATTAACGCTCGCACCCTCTGTATTACCGCGGCTGCTGGCACAGAGTTTGCCGGTGCTTATTCTGTCGGTACTGTCAATCTGCTACCATTATCCGATAACAAACTTCTTCCCAACCTAAAGGGCTTTACAACCCGAAGGCCTTCTTCACCCACGCGGCATCGCTGGATCAGGGTTGCCCCCATTGTCCAAGATTCCCCACTGCTGCCTCCCGTAGGAGTCTGGGCCGTGTCTCAGTCCCAGTGTGACTGGTCGTCCTCTCAGACCAGTTACCGATCATCGCCTTGGTGAGCTCTTACCTCACCAACTAGCTAATCAGACGCAGGCCCCTCCATTAGCGCCACCTTGCGGCAGCTTTACTCTCTCGAGTTCATGCGGTATTAGCCAAAGTTTCCCTTGGTTGTCCCCCACTAATGGGCAGGTTCCTACGTGTTACTCACCCGTCCGCCGCTCGTCATCATTTAGTATTGCTACTAAACATGCTACCGCTCGACTTGCATGTGTTAGGCGTGCCGCCAGCGTTCAATCTGAGCCAGGATCAAACTCTCCACTTCTTTGAAACTGACTGCGCCCTGATACTACTCAGGACTCGCTGCACATGTTTATTCTCATAAACATATACGCTATATTCCTCACTCACCTCTCGGTAAGCACGCACATTTTTCACTCTCAATTTGTTAAAGATCATTCGCTTCAGAAGTCCGGCATTCTACACCCTCACAATTTACTGTCAACATTATTTCTAAGATTTTTTTATTTATTTTAAGTTAGTGTAATTTTTGCAAATTTAAGCTTACCGACTTGTAAAATAACTTCCTGATTTGACGGAATCTGCAAGTTTCTATCCAATATTTTTTCGCCATTAATCCGCACTGCGCCTTGTTGAATCAATCGAGTTGCTTCAGAGTTACTTTTAGCAAGGAAAGTCATCTTCATAAGGACTGGCAAAGTTAAATCCTCTGTTGCACTAAATTGAAATTGTTTTATTTCCTCTGGCAATTTTCCTTTTTGAAATTGTGAAACAAAATTGTTTTGGGCAACTTGTGCAGCTTCATTATTATGAAAACGTGCGGTAATTTCCTGAGCAAGAATAAATTTAATATCGCGAGGATTTGCTCCATGCTCGACTTGCTCCCGCAGTGATTGAATTTCGGCTGTAGGCTTGAAACTTGCGAGTTTAAAGTAAATCCACATTGCATCATCTGATAAAGACATCACTTTACCAAAAATTTGTTCCGCAGACTCATCAACACCAATGTAATTATTGAGCGACTTTGACATTTTCCGCACACCATCTAGACCAGGTAATAACGGTAACGTGATAACGGTTTGCGGCTTTTGGCCAAAATGCTTTTGCAACTCGCGTCCCATTAATAAATTAAACTTCTGATCTGTCCCACCAAGTTCAATATCAGCTTCCACTGCAACTGAGTCATAACCTTGCAGTAAAGGATATAAAAATTCATGGATCGCAATGGCCTGGTTATGAGTAAAGCGTTTATGAAAATCCTCACGCTCAAGCATGCGGGCAACGGTATGCGTTGCGGCTAGCTTAATTAAGTCGACCGGTTTTAATTGGTTAATCCAGGTTGAATTCAAGACGATTTTAGTTTGCTTTGGATCTAATACTTTATGGATTTGATTTTGGTAAGTCGCTGCATTCTCAATAACTTGCGCAGCCGTGAGGGGGGGACGAGTTTCGCTTTTTCCAGAAGGATCGCCAATCTGCCCAGTGAAATCGCCAATAATGAGAATAACTTCATGACCTAAGCTTTGAAATTGCTTTAATTTATTTAGCACAATACTATGACCTAGGTGCAAATCAGGGGCAGTCGGATCGAGCCCTAACTTCACTTTAAGCGGTTTTCCCAGACGAAGCTTATCAATTAAGTCCTGCTCTAATAGAATTTCTTCGGTTCCCTGCTTGATCATTGCAAATGTTTCTTCAAACGTACTCATCGCACTTTCCTCTCCAATGTGTTGCGTTCGCAATTATGGCATACCCCCAAAGTACACAAAACAATGAGATTCATCTTGAATGCATAGGTTGATTTAAGCCACCTTTAAGGTTTTTTGATTTTTATTTAATCATTTGTTAAGCCTAAGCAAAAATAATTTCACTTTTTAATACTTAAAATATGAACAATTTATGTCAATTTGTAATTTTTTGATCAAAAAAGTGTTTGAGAGGGGTAGTCGGCTTCTGTAAGATACCCCGGATGCAAATATTAACTAGTGTTTCTAAATATCTACTTTTAGCGTTATTGAGCTGTGCATTGTTCCTAACTTGGTACGGTAGTACGCAAATAACCTTGACCACCCCTCTACCCCCGGAAGAAATTGAGAGCGGCGCTTCCACTTATTCCTATTCTTACTCTTATTCCACTCCAGGTGCGTCCACCTCACGAGCGCTTGCTAGTATAACGGCTGCGGACGTTCTCCAAGTCCCGAGCGACGTATTCAAAAAAATAAAAGGCACGCCGCTCGCGCACACCTCCGATTCAATTTGGAAGACATTGAGCAAAGAATTTAAATTAAATCATAATGTCCAAGCATCTGAAGTCCAAAAAGAAATACGCAGGATTCAAGCTGATCACACACGCTTTTATGCCATCTTAAATGCTGCCGCCCCTTATATTTATTATATTCACCAACAAACCCGTGCCAAAAATTTACCGGCAGAAATAGCGCTCATTCCCTACGTAGAAAGCGAATTCAATCCAAACGATCGCTCAACAAAAGGAGCGACTGGATTGTGGCAACTCATGGTCGGTACCGCTCATGAGTTGGGCGTGCAAGTGAAGGCGGGTTATGATGGAAGACGCGATGTCGTGGCATCAACCCGAGCAGCCCTTGCTTACTTCAAAGATCTTGGTGAATTGTTTAAAGGTAATTGGTACCTAGCCATTGCTGCTTATAATTGTGGCCAAGGACGCGTGGCTAATACGATTAAGAAAGCTAAGAGTAGTAATTATTGGCAATTAACAAAGCTTCCCACTGAAACAAAATATTATGTTCCCCGCTTAATGGCCGTCGCTGCTGTGATTAAAAATCCAGAAAAATATGGCGTCAAGTTACCTGAAATTAAAAATAAACCTTATTTCACTGAAGTAAAAAGTAAAAAAATAGTAAACCTTGCGAAAGTTGCCCAATCTACTGGGGTGAACATTAAAACTCTTAACTCACTGAACCCGGATTATAATAAAGGTGTGATTACCAAAGGTGGCGCCTATTCTTTATTAGTTCCTATTGAGCAAGTTGAGAAAGTAAAATTATCGTTGCCGATTCTCGAAACTTCTAAAATAACCAAAAAATAACGTTTACCTTTATTAACTGTGATGAAATCCTAGCGTATTTTTGATCTTTTCAATATTCGCCGCAATATTTCGGGTCGTACCCGTGTAAAAGAATGATAAGCCCGCACTGGTCGTCAACCCCCCGCCTGTGAGTAGACCCGCATGAATCAATCCCTGGGTTATTAATCCAAAGCCAGTACTCAGTGCAAGGGGAGCTAGCATTGATGATCCTCCATAGGTCGCAACAATTGATAGGACCGTGGCGGTGATGATGAGGGCTCCGACTACTGCAACGAGCGCACCGATCACTTGTTTAGCAGTTGAAGGTGCACCTAAAACAAAAGGTACGATCTTCGATAGTCTACGCTGCGTTACTTTATCACGGGGATCTTTAAAAGCAGCATCGGCATATAATAAAGTCAAACTATAAAGTTTATAATCAACAGGTTCCTTCATGGATAAAAGATCAGCCACATTTTTCTCGATAGAATTCGCTAATGTGTTTTCCATATTTAAATTATTTTTTTGGATTTTAGATAATAACGTGGGCCGTTTATGTTCCGGCTGGCTTAAGGCTGTATTGAGGTTGCTCTTCACATCTTGCAGCACACTATTAAAATAGGCTTTCTCAACCTCTGCGTAATCTTCAACTTGAATAGCAAAAAGTGAGTCTGGATTTTTTTTAAGTTCTTCTTTCAATGCCTTAAAATACTTAACCGACTCACTCTCTTGATGATGATGCAAACTTTCCATAAGTAATGACTCAAGAAAATCCGCAAAATTTTCATTTTCTTTCTCGGCATTAAACTCAATGTCTTGCAACATAGCCCATAAAAACCCACAAAGCTGTTGATATCTAAGTTCACAATAAACAGGATCGGCAGATAATTTTTTGTCTAGAGCAAATACTTCTAATTTCTTTTCTATTCGATGCAGATGATATCGAACAAAAAAATCTTGGTTCGCTGGATGATCCTCATCATAGACTAAGAGCGCTGTTTTAATGGTTTCGAAAGCATTGCGAAACTCTTTCACTGAATGCGGTTTCACCTGACGCGGCGCTAAGTGGTGATACGCAAGACGAGTTTGTTGTAACGTTAATGCCGAAATCTTTTTTACGCATCGTTCATAACGATTATTGTCGTTCCAAACGCCCAAATGTTTTAAAGCAGCAGCATTCCTACTATTCCGCCTTGCCGCCTCTTCCTCTTGCAATAACTTTGTCGCTTCAGTGCGTTTAATTTGAATGCGGGATTCTAATAGAGCCTTTTCCTCTTTCCAGGCTACGCTGTTCTCTAATTTACGTTTTTCTCTTAAGGTTAATTTGCGCACGGATAAGCCCTCAAAGTGGTCTACTGGGGACTCTCACCTTAACAACTTTTTAAATTGGGTCAATGATTTTAACTAAAATGCATGAATTGATTATTATTTGATCTATTTAAAAGCCCATTATTAAATTTCCCCATAGCTGAGCCGAGCATCTTTATTTTTTACGAGCATTTTTTGAACATCTTCCGGCCTATTATTCATTAATTCTAAAGCGGTTTGGTGAACAAGAGGCAACAATTGCTTATCACGGATAATGTCAGCTAATCGAAAAGATATTTCTCCAGTCTGCTTGGTGCCCAGCAATTCGCCCGGACCTCTTAAGGCCAAATCTTCCTCAGCTATTTTAAATCCATCCGTTGTTTCTCTCATCACCGTCAAACGGGCTTTAGCGTATTCCGAAAGGGGCGCACGATAAAGTAAAATACAATGGCTGGCCAATTCACCCCGCCCGACGCGCCCTCTCAATTGATGGAGCTGGGACAAGCCCAATCGCTCAGCATTTTCAATCACCATAACGCTAGCGTTGGGTACATCCACCCCCACTTCAATAACAGTTGTTGCAACTAATAAGTGAATTTCATGTCGCTGGAATTGCTGCATTACCGCTTCTTTTTCGGAAGCAGGCATCTGACCATGAATCAAGCCGACTTGGATACCTGGCATCAAACTTTGTAATTGAAGTGCAGCTTGAGTCGCTGCCTCGCCGGGGATAACCTCCGACTCCTCAATGAGAGGACATACCCAATAAACCTGCCTTGCCTTCTGACATGCCTCACGAATGCGATCAATTACTTCCTTTCTTTTGTATTCGGGCATCACACTTGTCACGATGGGTGTTCGACCGGGTGGTAATTCATCAAGTACGGAACAGTCGAGATCTGCATATAGACTCATCGCGAGGGTTCGCGGAATAGGTGTTGCCGTCATTATTAATTGATGCGGATACAACCCATGGGCAATGCCTTTTTCGCGTAACTGTGCACGCTGCTCGACACCAAAACGATGCTGTTCATCAATAATAATCAAGGCGAGATTTTTAAATAAAACTGCTTCTTGAAAAAGTGCATGGGTACCCACTACAACTTGCGCACCCCCGGAAGTCATTAATTCCAAGGTTGCTTTACGTGCACTACCTTTCGTTTGTCCAGAAAGAAACACCACATGGATACCTAAAGGTTCAAACCAACTTCTTAAAACACGATAATGTTGCTCCGCTAACAATTCGGTTGGCGCCATCATGGCTGCTTGAAATTGTCCAGTGACAGCTCGCAAGGCAGCAAATGCCGCAACAATTGTTTTTCCTGAACCAACGTCGCCCTGCAATAATCGTAACATCGGTGATGTTTGCGCCAAATCTTGCTCTATTTCTTTTACGACGCGTTGTTGCGCAGCCGTCAAGGAAAAGGGAAGTGAGTCTAATAATTTTTCTTTTAAATTTCCTTGCATCAGTAAAGCAGGGCTTACATGTTGCTTCGCTGTATTTTTAAAATTTAAAAGCTGCAGTCGATGAGTAAGCAATTCATCAAAAATAATACGTTGATGGATTTTAGATTGTTTTTCATTAAGTGTATCAATCAAATGATGGGTCGAGGGTTGATGAATATCGCGCAGGGCAGTTTTAATATCTGGAAAGTGATGCTCATCTAACCAGGCTTGCGGTAGAAATTCCTCAATACAGCAAGTTTTGTCTAGCCAAGTTAGTGCTTGTGCTGCCAGTTGACGCCAAGTTTTTTGGTACAAGCCCGCAGTTGTTGGGTAAATTGCTGTGTAATGCGGCAGGGGCTCGGGCAATTTATCAAGAACGACATTTATTTCTGGATGAACCATTTCTCGACCAAATGCTGTAATGCGAACCTCACCAAAACATTGCAATATAGTACCGGGTAGAAAAATATTTTTCTGAAATGCCATCACATTAAAAAAACGTAAAAAAAGACGTCCGGTCTCATCTTGTAGTTCACACATCATTTTGGTCCGACCACGCGTCGGATGATCGATAGAAATAATTGTGCCTTGACAGAGCTGCTCTTCACCAGGCTTCAGTAGCTTGATGGGGATGATGCGACTTCGATCTTGATAACGCTGCGGAAAATGCAATAACACATCCCTGATCGAATAAATATTTAAGCGAGCGAGGAATGAGGCAATTTGTTTTCCTACTCCGCGCATCTCTATGACGGAACTAATCATTGGATTTTGTTTTGGCGACACGGAAAATTCTCTCTTTCTACAAACAATGCTTTAGCATAAAGATAAGCTAATTCATTGACAAAAAATAATGCGGAAGTATAAAGTGCGACTACTTAGGATAGAAGTCAACTTACTAGAAGTTGGTTGCGCAAGGCGCAAACCAACTTCTAGTAAGAAAACATTTTATCCGAAGCGCCCAGCCGGGGTGGTGGAATTGGTAGACACGCAGGTTTCAGATGCCTGTGGGGGAAACCCCGTGGAGGTTCAAGTCCTCTCCTCGGCAAAAAAAGCATCTTGCTGCACATCTTGCGCAAAGGGATGATGCAAAATAATTGTATCTTTACGATCCGATCCCGTTGAAACAATATCAATCGGTACCCCGGTTAACTCTTCGATATGTAGCAAATATTTCTGAGCATTGGTGGGCAATTCATTAAAGTGCCGAATGGTGGCGGTCGAGGTTAGCCATCCCGGTAGCTCTTCATAAATAGGTTCGCATTGAGCAAACAATTCTGTATCAATGGGAGGATAATCATAAATATCATGACCGACACGATAGCCTGTGCAAATTTTAATGACTGGCAACG
Organism: Gammaproteobacteria bacterium; assembly: GCA_013816845.1. Taxonomy (NCBI): domain Bacteria; kingdom Pseudomonadati; phylum Pseudomonadota; class Gammaproteobacteria; species Gammaproteobacteria bacterium. The sequence continues at coordinate 146,545 of JACDDU010000007.1, read as the reverse complement.
TATCCAACACATCCAACTTTGTAATGCATAAACCAGAAAAACTATTGAGTTGGATGGCGCGTCGCAATACTGCAATATCTAACCAGCCACAGCGTCTTGGCCTGCCGGTCACTGATCCAAACTCATGGCCCTGTTCCGCCAAAGTTTTTCCCACTTCATCGTGTAACTCTGTGGGAAAAGGACCTGCTCCGACGCGTGTCGTATACGCTTTGGTTATGCCCAAAATATAATGGATATTTCTTGGACCAAACCCTGTCCCTATACAGGCAGCACCTGCTGTCGTATTGGAAGAAGTAACAAAGGGATAAGTGCCATGATCAACATCAAGCAGACTGCCTTGCGCACCTTCAAATAAAATATTTTCTCCATTTGAATAATGTTCAGCGAGTTTAAGTGCAACGTCGGCACGCATTTTTTCTAGACGCGGCTTTAAACGTAATAAACTATCCTTCACTAACGCTTTATCAATGGGTTCTTGGCCATGATAGTTTTGCAAAATAAAGTTATGGTAATTTAAGACTTCTTCTAATTTTGCATTTAAAAGTTTTTCATTAAATAAATCGCCAAATCGAATGGCGCGCCTGGCAACTTTATCTTCATACGCAGGTCCAATGCCACGCCCTGTCGTACCGATTGCAGCTTTACCTTTAGCCACTTCGCGGGCTTGGTCGAGCGCTACATGGTAGGGTAAAATTAAAACACACGCGTCACTGATCAGTAGCCGGGAAGCGACATCAATGCCACGGCTTTCCAATTCTTCCATTTCTTCTATCAAGGCAGTCGGTGAAATGACCACACCGTTGCCGATGAGACATTGAACATGCGGATGCAAAATTCCCGAAGGAATTAATCGCAAAATTGTTTTTTGATTATCGATGACCAAAGTGTGACCTGCATTATGGCCACCCTGGAAGCGGACTACTATATTGGCTTTTTCCATGAGCAAATCAACAATTTTGCCTTTACCTTCATCGCCCCATTGGCTTCCTAAAATTACAACTGTTTTACCCATAACGATTCTCTTTATTTAAAAAATTCACGCGCGACGATGACGAGGCCAAGTCCAAAAACCATACTCAGAAAGCCAATGATACGGAGCGTACGATCACTCACGACCATCATATGCTGCATACCCTGGCGCCACTTTGGTGGTGATAAGAATGGAAGAATCCCTTCAAAAACAAATAATAATCCGATTGCCGATATTAAAATAGACCACATCATGCGGTTACTCCTCTATTATTGTGGCATGATGGAACAAAAGCTTTAAAAATGCTTTTTATATTAACGGAAAAGCTTTTCAAACTCTACTCGAGGCATTCGAATAGTCAAATAATAATTACCGGCATCATCGGACTCTTCGGCAAGCACCGCATCTTGTGCGTAAAGTTTCGCCCGCAATTTGCCATCTTTCGGCGTTAAAACCAGCTGAGAATTTACGATATCGTGTTGTAATTTTTCAGCAATCGCTTTGGCCAATACATCAAACCCTTTTCCTTCCTTTGCTGAAATGAAAACCCGTTTGATTTTTTTATATTCATCGCGTTCAGGTGTCTCGGCATTCAAAAGCATCGTTTCGCTTTCGCAAAGATCGATTTTGTTATACACCAAAATCGTGGGGACCCCGCTCGCTTCAATACTATTAAGAACATGCTCAACTTCTTCGATATGTTGATCTTTTAGTGGGTCGTGCGTGTCAATGACGTGAAGAAGCAAATTAGCCTCACTTACTTCTTCTAACGTTGCATGAAATGCTTTGATTAAATCGTGCGGTAGATGACGAATAAAGCCAACGGTATCAGCCAATATGACAGCGCCAACTTCAGGCAGCTCAACGCGACGCAATGTAGGATCAAGTGTTGCGAATAATTGATTAGCAACATAAACATTCGCGCCTGTTAGATAATTAAAGAGCGTCGATTTACCAGCATTGGTGTAACCAACTAATGCAACCGTTGGCACCACCGCTTTGCGTCTTGCCCGCCTCGCAAGCTCACGCTGCTGACTTAATTTTACTAAACGCGCATCAATCACTTTAATTCGATTACGAATTAAACGACGATCCGATTCAAGTTGTGTTTCTCCAGGGCCGCGCAAACCAATACCGCCGCGCTGTCTTTCTAAATGAGTCCAACCTCGTACTAACCGAGTGGCCAAATGCTTTAGTTGAGCGAGTTCAACTTGCATCTTTCCCTCAAAGCTTCGTGCGCGCTGTGAAAAAATATCAAGAATTAATCCTGTTCGATCAAGAACACGAAGCGATGTAAGACGCTCTACATTACGTTCTTGCGCAGGAGATAAAACATGATTAAAAAGAATTAATTCAGCGTCATTAGCCCGAGCAGCCTCAGCTATTTCAGCAGCTTTGCCAGAGCCAACAAAATACTTTGCATCAGGCACACGTCGTGTGCCTGTCACAACTGCAACAATCTTTGCCCCCGCAGAACAAGCAAGCTCTTTAAACTCTTCTAAGTCTTCTTTCAAGCCCGTAGGGAAATTGACATGGACTAAAACAACGCGCTCGGAGTCGCGCTCTCTCAATAGACTGTCCTCGTTTATTGTTATTCTTGGTTAAATCCAGGTTTTGTATTAGGAATGTTATTTATATTGTTTTTATTACCATTGCCGTTATTAGTATTGTTATAACCATTGGTATTATATTCAAAAGGAGAAGTAACGTTGCGGGCTGGAACAATTGTGGAAATGGCATGCTTATAAACCATTTGACTGACAGTATTTTTTAATAAAACAACAAATTGATCAAATGATTCAATCACACCTTGAAGCTTGATTCCATTCACAAGATAAATAGATACAGGAATCTTTTCTTTTCGTAACGAATTCAAGAAAGGATCTTGTAAAGATGGTCCTTTTGTCATTTTTTACTCTCCAATAATGATGTTAAAAGCCTCGTTGCCGAGGTTACACTTGATGCTCATCCATGTTCACACTCGAATACCTCCGTGTCGGGATCTTCGGTAGGGTAGGAAGTTGTGATATGCTATACTAACTTGCTCTATTTACCAAATATTTCCATGTTAATGAGCAAGTTAAGAAGCCCGAAGAATATAGCGAATCTAGCTACAACAGGCAACAATGATATTCTCTTACATAATTTTCAGATAACTCATTTACCCATTTTTATTAAAAAATCTGATCATTTGCTAACCGAATTCTCAATTTTGTTGTATTATTTAAATTATTTTCCGACGAACCAGCCCTATAGAGATTAAAATATGAACAATCCTACCTTAACGAAAACATGCAGTAGTTGTGGAATTCAAAAGCCGCTTGCTGCGTTTCTAGAGATGGGAGGACCAGAAGGCACCACCTACGGAACCATTTGCGCATCTTGCCGTAAAGCAAATCGAGACAAGCCTCGTAATAAAGAACACGATGACTCAACCACGAGTCACACGGGGTTAAAAATTGATGCTAAAGCCAAAGTCCAAGATGATACGGACAAGAAAGAACGTTTAGTACGAACTGAAGAAGAATACTATGAAGAACGAGAAAAAGAGTTTGAAGAAGACAAACTTCAGACTAAAAAATCTCAAGTAAATATCAAAGCACAAAAACAACACCGAGAATCATTTTTAAATCGCCGTCCACTTGTCGAGACCAATAAAACACCCCCCGTAATACCTGCAAATGCTCCAAGTGAAATTGCACGACAAGAAGAAAAAGCAGACTTTACTAATCCTTTCATCGATACGCAAATTGCTGGAAAAATCAAGTATGCGGCAAGCCCCACTCATCAACAATTTATGAAACGTCTACCCCAAAGCGCGCCCGTTCGACAAGCTGCGGAACAAGCGCAAAAAGGGGCGGCACAGAAAATAGAAAATGAAAAAGCCCATATTAAAAAGGCTCAAGAACAAAAGCGTGATAATGCTTCAACGGAATATATTGAACAGAAATGGAGTCCTAGCTCGAGACGGCGATGAACTTTATATTCCCGCGGGGAATCCCGCGGGAATCATAATGATTAGCAATCTTTCGTGCTAATTTTTACTTGGGTGAAGGCATCACTGATATCTGCGATCTCTTCCTGGCTAAATTTTAAATCTTTTGCCGCTTTTAAAGTACCACAAGCAGCTTGAACAAAAGTGGAACGTGGCACCCAGTAGTTCATGTTCGCATGTAGCATCACTTCAAAAGCTTTTTTCACATCCCAACCCGGTTTCGTTCCTAAAATATAAAAGAAGTGATTGTAAACGCCACTGCTGTAATGAACGTCTAAATTCCCTGTATATTGTGAGGCATCATCAATGGAACACCAATTACCAGGACGTTTACCTTTACAATCCTTACTTGGCTTATCCATGTATCGCAACGCTTCATTTTCAGCTTTAAAAATTTCCGGACCAATCTGCCAACTATTTTTTTCCGGACCATAAGCATAAACTTCAGCTGCTTGAGCTGCCATATCAGAAAAAGCTTCATTCATACCGCCTGATTGGCCATAGTAATTTAAATTGGAATGTTGTTGCGTAAACCCATGACTCACCTCATGAGCTGCAACACCCAATGACGTTAGGGGATAAAACATTCTTATGCCATCGCCAAATGTCATTTTTGAACCATCCCAATAGGCATTATCCATGTTCGCGTGAACAACCATAGTTAACATCATAGGTTTGCCACCTTGAGTCAAAACAGGAACGCCATACCATTCAGAATACATGTTCTTGATAACAGAACCGCCGAATAACGCGTCATTATCAGGAGAATATCCGCCATTCACTGCATCAAGTTCAGCATCCCAATAAATTTTATTATGTTCATCATTAACTTTGTCGCAATCAAAAGAGGGTGTGACGTTTGAACGATTGTGTTTAACAGTAACATCATCGTTCTTAAGCCAGCATTTTTTGGCAGTATCCTCACGGGTTATACTTAATTTGGTGAGATGGTCCTTCAAACCATCATAAACAGTTTTACCCATTTTTTTATTACCACCAAATCCACCGCCTGCGGTTACAGCTGTTTCAATGGTTTGAATATCATCCCAGTTTGCATAAGTTGCGAATGAAACGGCGTCTAAAACATAAACAGGTTTAGCCGGCAAAGATCCGTCTTTGATTGGATCAACATAGAAGTGAACTTCATAAGCCCAATGTGCTTGATTATGATCATCTAAGTAGACAACTAATCGACTAGTTTGATCTTTAGCATTTACTTTTAATCCAAGTTTACTTTGATAAACTTCGATCGCTTTTTGTTGGGCACGTTTTGCTTGCGCTACTTCAAAAATATAATGAGGGGTATTATTTAAATCCTTCTCTAGCCCTACAAATAATTCGCCATTCATTGAACCATTGTGAGTGACTGCATTACTAATCATGCCAGGAATATTATGACTTGCCGGTTGACCTTGTGGGATGTGAATAATGGCATCACCACCGAGTACGGGATAGCCAAGATAAGTTTGTTGAATGCGAACGTGAACGGTTTTATTGAAGTCCACAGAGCGGCTCATTTCACGAATGGAACTACTATGGGAATTTGATAGAGATTGAGCAATCATCGCTTGAAGAACCGTTAGCTTTTGATGACTAAGGTCAATTGACTTTGCAGCATAACTAGCTGAAAAACTCATACTAAGTGGGATCGCTAACAATAGGCTTGAAATTACAGATCGTTTGGAATTAATACCCATTGAACATCTCCTTATGTTTTCAACGAAACATCCCTAAATGGCATTGATGAGGACCACAAAACGGATGATTGCTCCGACAAGAGCGAATTGGGGAAAAGCGGAATTTTGTAAATGAGCAAGGCTAGAAGTCTTTACTACTCTATACGCAGCTCTTACTGATGTAAAGTTAATTTAAAAAAAAATGAAAGAATTTTACCATGCTCTTTCGTAACATGGAAGATACATTTGCGACCGCTTAATTCAAAAATAAAAACAACATATGTGCTGAGACTTTTTATATAAAACTGTGCGCTTTTAATTAATTTTGATTGAAACATCAAAGCAAGGTGAGGAAGAAAAATGGTAACCTCATGCTGTTTAATGATGAGAGAGAAATGACATTTTCGTGACGGAATGATAACGTAGGCTCGGTAAAATTATGTAGGGTTTGGCATGTTAGATAGATTGCGACATAAAATTGTGCAATCCCTTTGGGAAAAATATCGCAGTGTTACACCACAAATGGTTATCATTGAGCAAGCACTTTACAAAAAACATGTGACTACTCTTTATTTGGATCATTTTGCTGTCATTGATTTACCAAGCGAGCATTCGGGGATCCCGGTTCTCACCTCGATTTTTTCGGCATTGGGATATGAACCAAAAGGTAAAGGTTACTTGCCAGAGAAGCAAAATGATTTTCAATGGTTAAGCGAATCTCAGAGTTGCACCTTACCTGCTATTGACGCCTTACCGCAAGCCGTTGTCGCTGATTTCAGGCTCGAAGCTATGCCTATTGAAATTAGCACCATCATTACCAAGTATGCAACGCAAGCAAAAAAGATCGATATTAGAAGGATTCAGCAACTCGCTCAGGAAACTGCACAGGGAAATGAACAATCTTCCACTCAATTAGAACGCATGATCCTTTCTTATCTAGAAGGCCGGGATTGGCCAAAACCTACCTTAAATGAATTCAAAACTGTGCAGCGTTTCAATGAGTTGTTAGCATGGGTGCTAGCATTTGGTAGAAGGCCTAATCACTTTACGTTATCGATTCATTTGCTTTCATCCTTTAAAAGTCTAGAAAATTTTCACGACTTTCTAAAGACGTTGAATATTCCTCTTAATGTAGATGGCGGTGTGATTAAAGGAGGAGAAAAAGCAGGGATCGCTCAAAGTTCAACGCTTGGAATGATGAGTGATGCGGCATTGGCAGACGGTACGCTTACATTACCTTCAGGGTTTGTAGAATTTGTTTGGCGCTATCCTTTAGATTCAATTGCACAGCCTAAAAATTGGCACGATTATTTTACTGGGTTTATTCCGCAACATGCTGATCATGTCATTCAATCCCTTTACGATAAGTGATTGAGAATAGAACCCTCCATTGGAATAGCGTTACAAAGCAATTCAAACTTAAAGCAACCCTAGCTGCGTCAATCAAAATTCTTTTTATTCATTCCCAACCAATTCAAAATGTCGGTGCAGACATCACGGACGGAGCGACTATCAGTGATAACCGTGAAATCCGCAATATTTTCATAGAAAGGTTCGCGCTCTTTCCATAATTTAATTAAAACTTCTTGCGGGTTATCGCCCTGCAATAAAGGACGTTTTTTATCTTTTTTTAATCGACTAAGTTGCGTTTCAAGGGTAACTTCCATATAGATCACCATGCCGCGGTGCTTTAAATAATCACGAACTTCCGGAGTCTCGACACAGCCACCCCCAGTGGAAAGAACTATATTTGATAAACCGCTCAATTCATCAATCGCCTTCATTTCTCTTTGGCGATATCCTTCTATCCCTTCCAAATCAAACAGCCAGCTTAAAGAAACACCAGTTTTCTTTTCAATCTCTTCATCCGAATCAAAAAATTCTTTATTGAGTTGTTTTGCTAAATATCGGCCCACGCTGGTTTTTCCCGCACCCATGGGACCGACTAAAAAAATATTATTTTGTGGACTATTCATAAATTATTGGCAACAATTTTAGGGGTAACAACAATTAATAACTCTCGCCTGCTCTTTCGCTTACTTCGTTCGCTAAATAAAGCACCTATCAAAGGTAATTGTTCAAGATAAGGAACACCAGCTTGAACATTCTCCTGATTCGCTTCGTAAATTCCACCTAAAACAACAGTGTGACCCGACTGAACTAATACACTCGTTACAATTTGCCGTGTACTAATCGTCGGCACGCCTTGAATTAATTTATTATTCGGGCGATCTTGATTTATAGCAAGTTGTAGTAATACTTTATTGCCAGGCAAAATTTGTGGTGTAACTTTAAGACTTAAGACTGCCTTTTTAAAAACCACTGCTGTGCCCCCACTTTCGCTGACTTCTTGATAGGGGATCTCTTCACCAGCCTCAATTGATGCAGTCTGCTGATTCGTCGAGAATAAGCTTGGACTAGAAATCAGTTCAGCATGGCCTGCCTTTTCCAATGCGGATAATTTTACATCTAATCGTTCACTGTCCGCTAGCACAACAGAGGCCAGACTGTATTGACCGCGTTGTGTTTGCCCTTGTTGATGCCGTGGCTCGCTCGACGAAACAGTTGGCGCTACCGCAAAGGACAAGCCAAGCTCTTTCTCATAATCATGATCAATACTGGCAATTCGCGCTTCTATGACAATTTGCTGAACAGGGATATCAACGCGTTTCAATAATTGGCGAATCATTCTAAGTTTCGAAGCACTGTCTTGAATACAAATAATATTAGCACGTTCATCCACGCGTAACGTACCGCGTGCAGACAATAGGGAAACACCGTCCTGCTGAACCAAGTGAGCAATATCTAGTGCTTTTGCATATTTAATTTGCCAAATGATCGTTAAGAGCGGCTCATGTAACGCTTCCGCTTCTTTCCATTTATGGCGTTCGTCATGGTGCTTTAATAATGCCGAGGTGGGCGCTACAAAATAAGCTTCGCCCTCTTTCCAAGCTACCAGATTGTGGGCAGCAAGAAGCAGTTTAAAAGCACTGTGAGCGGAGGTTTCTTGCAATTGCAATGTGACATTACCTTTCACTTGCGGACTAATCATTACATTCATATTCAAAAATTGAGCTAAAGCTTGAATAGCTTGTGGCAAATCCATTTGCTGCATGGAAAATTTAAAGGGAACTGCATGAACAGCATTGTTACTTAAAATCCAGAAACCGATCACAAGGAAAAATCTTAACCATCTCATTTTAATTAACCTTTAAGTGCATCACAAGTTGCTGTGATTGCTGGGTAATGAGATGTACAGCATGACTATCAATCGCAACAACTTTATTTTTTTCTACTCCCAACAAAGCACCAACTTTTACATGGATAATTTGCAACGTTGGTAAGCGAATTAGAGCTACAGCTTGAGAACCTTGTTGTAATAGGCCGACTAATTGCAACTGTTTAAATGGATAGTTGATTGTCGTATAAACGGCATTAAAATTTTGCAATTGAGAGGGGTTCGAACAGAAAAGCGATCGGGTTTTTTCTTTCAAGTTAATGTTAAGCTTTTCGCACCATTGTGCTTTAACCGCCCATAAATCCATTTGCATTTGATAATCTCCAGTGACGAGTCGGCCATACTTAAAGTTGGTAATAGCAATAGGTAATGCATTCTGTACCATTGTTTCGATAAATCCTGTGACCTTATTAAAAGGACCCCTTATCTTTAGGTGTAATTTGCTTACTTCCTGGCTCACTTTATCTTCGAGAAAATTCAGTTGAATAATATCCACTGCATGTTGCGTAGCAATTTCTCTTATTGTCTCTGTGACTTGTAGGGAAAAATTTGCCTCATTGAGCAGCGCTTTAGAAAGATTTGTTTCCTTTGCAGGTAGGATAGGTAAGGAAGAAGTCACATCCATTGAGGGGACTGATGTATCACGCGTGGCAATTATTGACTTATATTGATGATATAAAGAATCCACATCAATAATCCAAGCGATAGCGCCTAAACCGAAACCCACCATCAATCCGTATAACCACCTTAACCGATACATCATTAATTTTTTTCAATGAACAATGACTGGAATGAAGGATATTGTTCAATACCGCATAGTTGGAAGCTAATATTGCTTTCTTGCCATTGAATCTGTTGAAGCTTAACTTCACTAAAATGTTTTAAGTTCACCCAAGTTTTAAGGAAATGGGTTAAATCAGCTAATGAAGCAGCCACTCCTTTAAAAATAATTTTATTATCTTCACGACGCATACTCGTAAAGCAAAGTGCATCCTGATGCGGATGATGTAGGATTTCAAACAAATCGATGATGTCATTTTGATGAAGTTTTAATTGAGTTAAGAAACTTCTTTCTCCTGTTATCAGACCAGGATTGTCCTCCCGCTCCGCTTCATACTGTAAGGATTTACTATTAAGATGATTCAAATAAAGAGATAAGACTAAGTGAGCTATGAGCCAGATAATCAATGTCAATAAAATGAAGGCTAGCATTATTTTTTTTATTTCACTTTGTTCAAATTCGTACTTAGCTTCGCGCCAATCCAATAAATTGAACTCTACCATTTGGGTACGCGGCGCATGGCTGCACCGCTAGCTGCCAGTAAATAATGAGCATCTTGTTTTAATTGCGCCTGTCCAAGATGGGCGGCAGTGATAAAAACCGAAGACAAATCAAATTGCCGCAAGCGTTTAGCAACGATCGGTGTTATTGCAAATAAGCGTTCAACTTCAGTGGATTCCCCAGACACAGTCAAACAAGATAATTGCTGGGTTTGTTGAAGGGATAAACCAAACTCAATGTTATCTTTTAAAACATGGTCTAGCTCCTTTTCATGTGAATATTGCCATTGAGTATGAAATAAAATACGCTCATCATTAAATAAAACTAAACAAGCATTACGGTCCGTCAATTGCAAAAGCCCCTGAACTTGTTCTGTGGGCAAAAAATCAAAACCGTGAGTCATCAGCCGAATTAAAGCATAGAGATCGATATCGATAATCTTGACGTGGAAGTTAGTGACGGTATGAATCGCTTGGACAACTTGCGTTACTAAGGCCTCTTTTGCTACGGCAAAATAAATTTCATGACAGTCTTCTTTAGTGCAGAGCACAGTGTAATCAATACATAATGCCTCTTGACCGTAAGGTGAGGTTTGAACCACCTCTTGTTTAATTGCTTCAATAATCTCTTCCGATGTTGAATAACGCGGTACCTGTATAATTTGCATTTTGACCCAATGGGCGGGTAAGCAGAATGACACTTGGATTTCCTTGGCTGGTAAACTTTCCGCCAAGGTCGACAGTGCATCAGTTAATGCTTTCACTTGAATAAGATCATCGACGATTAGAGGTGAAGTAACTTGATGTCGAATAACGTATTCTAAAACAAAAGAATTTCGAGTTTGACGTAATTGTACTAATCGAATTTCATGAGGTTGAATATCTAACCCCACGCAAGATATGTGTTTATTTAAACCAAATTTCAAAATGGCCTCCGAATAAAAAAGGGGTAAAGGTAAAGGTTAGAAATAGAGTTAAGAGATGAAAAAAGAAATGGAAGGATATTTTCTGCGAAGTCAAAAAAAAGCTGATACAATAGGCAACAATGGAGGGAAGGGTTGAACGTTTGAGAGCATGCTAATATACTTTACGCCCCATAAAATGCAAGACTTTTTTCTGCCATGAATCGTTTTCTTGGTTTAATACGTAAGCTCATTATTCTTTCACTGCTGCTTTGCACAGTTGCTGTGCTTGGTGTTCTTTATTACATCGAATATGAGTTGCCTGATATTGAAGCGTTGAACACCGTTCAACTACAAGTTCCCTTACAAATCTTCACGCATGACAAAAAGTTGCTTGCAACTTTTGGCGAAAAACGACGCATTCCATTACCGTATCGTGAAATTCCACAACCCCTCATTCAAGCTGTTCTTGCTACTGAAGATCAGCGCTATTTCAAACACAAAGGGGTGGATATTCAAGGCTTAGGCCGGGCTGCCGTGCAACTCGTTTTAACGGGTAAAAAATTGCAAGGTGGAAGCACTATCACGATGCAAGTTGCACGAAGTTTTTATCTATCGCGTAATAAAACTTTTGGACGTAAATTACGTGAAATTCTATTAGCGATCAAAATTGAAAATAAATTAAAAAAAGAAAAAATTCTTGAACTTTACTTAAATAAAGTTTTCCTAGGCAATCGCGCTTATGGTGTAGAGGCGGCCGCTGAAATTTATTATGGGAAACATTTAAACGAACTCTCGATCGATCAATACGCTGTATTAGCAGGCTTACCAAAAGCGCCTTCCACGCTGAATCCTTTGGCTAACCCGCAAGCGGCGCTCAAACGACGTAATCATGTTTTAGGTCGAATGCATGAACAAGAATATATTGATGATAAAACTTATGAAGCAGCTTTAAAAATGCCGTTAGATGCAAGTTATCATGATTTGCGTACTGAAGTGAAAGCCCCCTATGTTGCAGAGTTAGTTCGCGCACAATTAGAACAAATGTATGGCGATAGTATTTATACCGATGGCTTTCGAGTCTATACAACAGTGGATAGTAAGCTGCAAGATCTCGCCAATCTTTCCGTCCGCGATAATTTACTTGCCTATGACCAACGACATGGCTATCGCGGCCCAGTTGCTAACTTCGGATCACCTGAGCTTGATCGAGTTGATGCTTGGCAAATTAAATTACGTCGCATTCCACAAATTAGCAATCTTACACCTGCCGTCGTTTTTGAAATTACACCGCGGTCTATTACCGTCATGAATGATAACGGGGACTTTATTATTATTCCCTGGGAAGGTTTAGCGTGGGCACGTAAACAAGTAAGCCCTGACTATCTTGGTCCAAAACCACACTCGCCTCAGCAAGTCGTCGCGCTGGGTGACGTCGTTTACATCCAACCCCAACAAAATAATGGTTATCAACTCGCTCAACTCCCCAAAGCCGAAGCGGGCCTTGTCGCTTTGAACCCCCAAAATGGTGCAATTCTAGCGATGATGGGTGGTTTTGATTACAACCATAGCAAGTTTAATCGCATTACGAATGCCGAACGCCAACCTGGCTCAAGCTTCAAACCCTTCATTTACTCCGCCGCGCTTGAACGGGGTTATACCTTAGCAACTGTTATTAACGACGCTCCGCTCGTCATTGAAAACCCTAACGACAATAGTTTATGGCGACCCCAAAATGTCAATCATAAATTCTATGGTCCAACGCGTTTACGGACCGCTATTATTGAATCACGCAACCTTGTTTCAATCCGCTTGCTAGCTTTAATGGGTGTTCCATACGCGATTCATTATTTAAAACGTTTTGGTTTTGCTCCAAGTCAATTACCACCTGGCTTATCACTTGCCTTGGGCACAGCGCTCGTCACACCTTTGCAAATGGCACAAGCATTTGCAGTTTTTGCAAATGGTGGAATGAAAGTTGTTCCTTACATCATTGATACCATCCAAAATTCGCAAGAAGAAATTATTTATCAAGCTAAACCCCTCGTTGCTTGTCAAAATGATTGTGGGAATGACGTGGTTCCAGCACAACGGGTCATCTCCCCGCAAAATGCTTTTCTAATTACTTCAACTTTGCATGATGTGATCCAACGTGGAACAGCGAAACTTGCTAAAAATTTAGGACGTAATGATTTAGCTGGTAAAACAGGAACTACGCAAAATCAAGTTGATGCTTGGTTTGCAGGATATAACCCGGACATTGTTGCGATCTCGTGGATGGGATTCGATCAACCGCAATCGCTTCATGAGTATGGTGCCCAAGCGGCCTTACCGATGTGGATGCAATTTATTCAAGAAGCATTAAAAGGGAAACCCGACCGGCCCTTGCTGCAACCAGAAGGGGTTGTCAGTGTTCGAATTGACCCTTTATCAGGTCGACGTGCTACTGCTAACGATACAGTGGCTCAATTTGAATACTTCATGCTACCCTTCTTGCCTGATAAAGACGATACCGATGACCTGTCTTATAGTGACCAAGATAATCAAGAAAATGTCGATTCACCCCCTGATGTCGAATCAATTTATTAAAGTGTTGTTATGTTTAACGCTTTGAGAATTTGCTGATCTTCTCCAGGCAGAGGGGAACTCATAATATTGGTAAAGCTAAATTCATATCGATAATTAAATTGTCGGCGCATTTCATCAAAAGCCTGGCCTGGATCTTTAGCAGAGCAAATCTGAGAACGCATCATCGCAGTTAAAATGACTGGGTTAAAAATGCCAAGAACAATATCTTCCCACTGATGACTTTCTCCGGCGAAATTTAAAGTTTGTTTCGTCAAAGACAAGGCAGGAATATCTTTAGGATGAATGATTTTCTTTTTGCAGGCTTGATCATAAATCATTTCGATTCCACGTCGCTTACTTTGAACTGAATAGCCAGCAATATGAGGCGTTGCAATAAGGGCCTGCTTTAATAAGTTTTGATTAATACAAGGTTCTTGCGGCCAAACATCCAAACACCAAATTAAATGCTTACCGTGTGCTTCAAGCGCGGGAGGAGAAATAATATCGCCACGAGAAGCATTGATGATTACGCATCCTGGCTTTTGTTTTCTTAAAAAATCATCATCAATGCAATGATAAGTGGGGTAAGAACCCTCTTTCGTTAAGGGAACGTGGAGCGAGATAATATCCACCCCCTCGATCTCGGCTAGTGCTGTAGAAATAAAATGTTTATCCGCCAGAGCACGAGGAGGATCGCACATGATCACTTCCATTCCTAATATTTTTAATCGCTCCACTACCAATCGACCAATATTACCTACACCAATAACAGCAGCTTTTAGTTTGCGATCAGGAAGTATTTTTTTTCGTTTTAATGCGGCAATCATGCTGACAACGTAATCAGCGACCGGCGGTGCATTGAAACCTTTTGCAAAAGCATATTGAATCGCTGCTGCTTCTAAAAACTGAATATCAAGATGATCAGCACCCGCGGTTATACTTCCCACAAATTTGACGCTACTTCTTTCTAAAAGGGATGCGGTAACTGGGGTAATAGAGCGCACCAACAACATATCTGCGTCTTTGATATCAAGAGGTTCTATTTCACGTCCGGATTTTAAAATTAAATCACCGTAGCTTTCAAAAAAATCTTTGATAAATGGGATTTGAGAATCCGCGACTATTTTCATATAAAAGTTACCATGCACTTATTTTTTTTAATTTTACGAGTGAGCAAAATCCCAAACGATGCCTAAAAAAATAACCATGCCCACCCAATTATTATTCTTAAACGCGAGAAAGCAATCAGCAGGGAGCCGCGATTTAATTAAAATATTTTGGTAAGTAAATAAACCAGCCACGACTACAAGAGTGACGTAATAACCTAAATGAAGTTGATCAAATTGACCGACCAAAATCATGAGGGTCATAAAGATAATTTGTAATAGAATAATTATCAAAAGGTCAAAGCTACCAAAGAAAATAGCAGTTGAACGGATTGGAATTTTAATATCATCTGCCCGATCCACCATCGCATACATGGTGTCGTAAATAACCGGCCAAACCAATGCTGCTAAATATAAAATCCAGGCTGCAAAAGGCACATGTCCCGTCATTTCTGCATAAGCCATTGGGATACCCCAGGCAAAAGCTGCTCCTAAGAAGATTTGTGGCGTATTTAAGAAGCGTTTGGTGAAGGGATAAACTAGGGTTAACGCAGCTCCAACAAAAGCAAGTTGAAGCGTTAAAGGTCGACAAAATACTACCAGGATGAGGGCGATTGAAAAAAGTACGATGGCGAGCGAGACTGCTTCGAATAGGGTTAAAACCCCTTTTGCTAAAGGCCGATTGCGTGTACGAGTGACTTGCGCATCAATTTTACGATCTGCGATATCGTTAATTACGCAACCGACAGTGCGCATGATAAAAACACCAGCAATAAAAATACCTAATGTTAGGGGATTAGGTAAACCCTGCGCTGCCAACCAAAGAGCCCATAATGTCGGCCAAAGTAGCAACAATGCACCGATTGGTTTGTCCAATCGCATAAGCTGAGCATAATAATTGAGTTTCAATGTTGTCTTCATAGCGATAGCAAAGATGATAAAAAAACCTGTAGACTAAAGATAATTTTCAACTCGAAGCTTACTAAATGCCGCTAATTTCTGCTACTCCTGATATATCTCAACTAACCATCGAAACGAATGAGCAACGCACTTCTCTGGTGTATTACGATGAAAAAGCCAAAAAACAATCCTTTTATATCGATTTTAATACCCAGCAAATGGCTTACCGTCTAAAAAAAGCGACGCTTCGCAATGAATTGTTAGCAAGAGCTATAGGCGCTAAACCGCGTGACGGCATTAAGCTTGTCGACGCAACTGCAGGGTTGGGACGGGATGGTTTTTTGTTAGCCTGGCTTGGTTTTAACATTACATTAATTGAGCGCTCCACTACGCTTTGTCTTTTATTAGAAAATGCCTTGAATCGCGCTCAGAACAATAGTTTACTGGCCAAAACTGTCGGTCGGATTGAATTGGTTCAAGCGGATGCATTAATATGGTTAAAAGAAAATCCAGCAATTGATGTAATTTATCTTGATCCAATGTTTCCGGTTCGGAAAAAATCAGCTGCGGTTAAAAAAGAAATGACTTTATTACAATCTTTAGTCGGTCAGGATGAAGACGCTAGTAAATTATTTGAACAATCCTTAACTTGTGCCACCCAGAGGGTTGTGGTAAAAAGACCGCGGTTATCTACTTTTCTCACCGATCAGCATCCCAATTTTTCACTCACTGGTCGAAGTGCACGTTTTGATATTTATTTGGTCTAATCACGCTATGGAATATATTCAACATATATTAAGTTTTTTAGTTCACATTGATGATTATCTCATCGCCTTTGTTTCGCACTATGGCGTTTGGACTTACGTCATCTTATTTTCCATTATCTTTTGTGAGACGGGTTTAGTTGTTTTCCCCTTCTTGCCCGGCGATTCTCTTTTATTTGCTGCAGGCAGTATTGCAGCAACGGAAAACGAACCCTTAAATATAGGCTTACTTTTCTTTCTCCTTACCCTGGCTTCCATTCTTGGCAACAAATTAAATTACTTGATCGGTGTACGAGTTGGCCCTCGGGTTTTTAAAGGCAGTAAGTATCGGCTTTTTAGTAAAAAACATTTAGAAGACGCCCACCGTTTTTATGAAAAGCATGGGGGGAAAACTATCATACTGGCTCGATTCGTACCAATTTTGCGCACTTTTGCGCCTTTTGTGGCAGGAATAGCCTACATGAGTTTGTCGCAATTCTCTCTTTATAACATTGTTAGTGGTCTTCTTTGGATTGGCACGCTTCTCTATGCCGGCTATTTCTTCGGTGGATTACCTTTTATTAAGGATAATTTTTCAATCGTCGTTTATGCAGTCGTTGCTTTATCACTCCTTCCTCCCCTCTTCGCTTTCTTATATCGACGATTTATCCCCGATAACGGATAAGATAATAAGATGCTGGTAACAACCGGCATTATGCAACATCTAGACAAAATTGTGTCAATATTGCAGAATGCACAATCTTTAAGTAACTTACCTTGTGGAGAAATGCGTCGATGGACATGCGAAAAATTAAGAAATTAATTGAGCTCATCCAAAAAACTGGGGTCGCAGAAATTGAAATCAAAGAAGGTGAGGAATCGGTTCGTATTACCCGCGAAGTTAAGCAAAGCGGAGCGCCCATGATGATGGCAGCAGCTGCGCCGCAAGCCAATCAGCCTATAGCAACTGCGCCGTCCGAAACACCAACTCATCCTCAACCCACTGACGCTTCAACTCAAAATAAACATACTGTGAAAGCCCCTATGGTCGGCACCGTGTATCTATCCGCAACACCGGGTGCAAAACCTCTTGTTGAAATAGGCCAAACAGTTAAAGTTGGTGAAATCTTATGCTTGATTGAAGCCATGAAAATGTTTAACCAAATCGAATCGGATAAAGCGGGAACCCTTACTGCGCGGCTCATTGATAATGGTACGCCAGTTGAATTCAATCAGCCGTTATTCATTATTGAATAAGCCACCACACCTAGGATGAATCATGCAATGCTAGATAAAGTATTAATTGCTAATCGCGGTGAGATCGCCCTTCGCATTTTGCGCGCCTGTAAAGAATTAGGTATCAAAACTGTAGCTGCTCACTCCACTGTCGACCGAGATTTACTGCATGTCAGACTTGCAGATGAATCAGTTTGCATTGGACCGCATCCTGCGGCCCTTAGTTATTTAAATATTCCTGCCATTATCAGCGCAGCTGAAATCACAGATGCCATCGCTATTCACCCAGGCTATGGTTTTCTTTCAGAGAATGCCGACTTTGCTGAACAAGTCGAAAAAAGTGGATTTATTTTTATCGGCCCCCATCCCGATACTATTCGACAAATGGGAGATAAAGTTGCAGCCATTAACTTTATGAAAAAAATTGGCGTGCCCTGCGTGCCAGGATCAGACGGCCCTATCGAAGAGGATGATACGCACACCATCAAACTCGCGCGTAACATTGGTTATCCAATAATTATTAAAGCAGCTGGTGGTGGTGGTGGACGAGGGATGCGTGTGGTTCACACTGAGTCGCATCTTATTAATGCGATCGCTTTAACTAAAAGTGAAGCGAAAGCTGCCTTTAATAATGACAAAGTTTATTTAGAAAAATATTTACAAAATCCTCGCCATATTGAAATTCAATTGCTTGGCGATGGGCACGGCAATGCCATTTATCTTGGCGAGCGCGATTGCTCTATCCAACGCCGCCATCAGAAAATTATTGAAGAAGCACCCGCGCCAGGGATTACTGAAAAGCAGCGAGTGCAAATTGGTGAACTTTGTGCCAAAGCTTGCCGTGATATGAAGTATCGTGGTGCAGGTACCATGGAGTTTCTATACGAAGATGGTAAATTTTACTTTATTGAAATGAATACGCGGGTCCAGGTTGAGCACCCCATTACTGAAATGATTACGGGTGTTGATATTGTCCGTGAGCAATTGCGCATTGCAGCGGGTGAAAAACTTGCATATACCCAAGATGAAATCAAGATTCGAGGGCATGCGATCGAGTGTCGAATTAATGCTGAAGATCCACGTACGTTCACACCATCTCCTGGAACTATTTCTTATTTTCATGCTCCAGGTGGTCCAGGCATCCGCGTCGATTCCCACATTTATAGCAGTTATAAAGTGCCGCCTTATTACGATTCTTTGATTGCGAAAATTATTGCTTATGGTGAAACGAGAGAATTAGCCCTAGCAAGAATGCGTGAAGCGCTGGACGAAACAGTTATTGAAGGCATTCGCACCAATATTCCTCTCCATCAAGATATTTTGCGAGGCAACTCATTTCAGAAAGGTTTGATTAATATCCATTATCTTGAAAAATGGATGAGTATGTAGTCCCTCCTGCTATCTTGTGGAGTCAGTAAAAATTCTTAAGTTCTGATCTTTTTGTGGGCAAGTTAAATTTGATTTGCCCACTTTTACAATCCTTGTATTAACTTTAACGATCTTCCTGCTTGTCATACTGCTTTTCTTGATTTAAAAGTAGATAAGGAAAGCATTTTTCGCTTACCAGCCGAAATAATGATACTGACTTGTAATAAAGAACTAGGGCAACACGAAGGGAAAAGAGATTGATCTAACAAAGAACAATGGTTACAATACGTGCTGGATCATGAACAATCCCGGTAAACCGAGGAATAATATGGCTATAAATACTTTAGAAAAAACAAATACAGAGTTTGAATTAACTCAAAAAAACCAGCCCTTACATGACAGCGTTAGGCAAGCGCTTGAGAATTACCTTTCTCAACTTAAAGGACAGATGCCTAGCAATTTGTATGAGCTTATCTTGGCTGAAGTGGAAGCTCCGTTAATGGAAGCAGTCATGGAGTATACGAAAAATAATCAATCTCGAGCTGCAATTGTCCTTGGCTTAAGCCGCGGTACGTTGCGCAAGAAATTAAAATTATATGGAATGCTTGAGTAGTCTCCTTTTTGCTTACCTTTCTGCATGAGAATATCCCTGTCTAAAAACAGGGATATTGTTTTATATACCACTTGTCTAAGCATGGATTAAATTCCCATCTTCCGAGGTATCGGTATATAATGCTGCTGTCTGGTTTTTCATCAGATGCGTGAGCCTAATTTGGGAGATTGTGCAGTATGATTGCAACGCCAAACCAACAAGCTCCAAAAGAAAATCTCGTCACGGTGTTACCCACTGAGGCTGATTTTGAAGCTAAGCGTTTTGACACTGTACCCAGCCCTTTAAAAACTTTATCCGCGCCATCACAATCACTGCTAATTAGCCGTACTTTCAATCATCATCCCAGTGCAGGTCTCAATCCTTTAGTGGATGCTGCTAATTATTTTTTTTCTATTACGGGAAAATTAAAACAGTTAAAGTCATATCGGAAGTTAAACAAGTTACAAAATGAATTAATGCAAGAAATTAATTCATTCCAAGAAACAGCACAAAGTCACGGTTATAATAGTGAATACACCATTGTATGTCGCTACTTACTGTGTGCAACTTTCGATGATGTTATTGCTAATACACCCTGGGGTGGACAAGATCAATGGGAACCTTATTCCTTACTAGCAGCCTTTAAACAACACACCTATCATCAAGATAAATTCTTCAATATTCTTGAACGTGCAGTTAAAGAGCCTGCAATTTATATCGATATGATGGAACTCATTTATATTTGCTTAAGCATGGGATACAAAGGACAGTATCGTGCCACCGAGCATAGCCAATATCAGCTTGAACAAATTACCAATAATTTGTATAAACATATTCGAGCTTATCGAGGTAGCTTTAGCAAGGCGCTCTCACCCACACCACTTAAAACAAAATCAGTATCTAAAGTTGCAGAAAAACGTAACACCCACCCTTTATTTATTTTGTTTGTAAGCGCTTGTGTGGTGATGGCTATTTTTATCAGTTTGGGTTATCTAATGGATGTTATATCGAATGAAGCGTTCAAAAATATTAAGCAAATTCAAACCCCTGTTTCTACTGAAACAAGCAAACTATGAACTTTTCTCACAAGTAATTACCTCACTCGCTTTTCTCTTTCTCCTTTCTTTAACGATTTGGTTTTTCGGCCCTTTTATTACTTATCATCATGCGTATCCTTTTGCAGACGCTGAAAAAAGAACTTATGTGGTTGCATTCCTTTTCCTAACTTGGATGCTCAAGTTACTTATTTATGATTTAAATAAAACTAACTTTTCCATCATCCGCGAAACGACATTAAGAAAAAAAATGCAACATTTACAAGCTAGATTTGTAAGTGCGTTACGTTTTCTAAAAAAAACAAGTGTCCCCCACCTCGGTCAACGTATTCGATTGAAAAACTTACCGTGGTTTCTTGTCGTTGGCCCTAAAGACGCGGGAAAAACCACCTTATTAGCACAAGCCAATATTCATTATATTTTGCAACGGCACTTTAAAGAGACCATGCGCTATCGACTTCCTGCATCACACCACCCTGACTGGTGGATCACGCGGGATGCAGCATTCATTGATGTACCCAGTAATTATTTATTTAAAACAGATGCTCATAAATCGCAAGCTTCATCAACTAAAACGTATAGCATTTGGCAGTTTTTTTTAAGTCTTATCCAAACTTACCGTGGGAAAAGTGGTTTAAACGGCATCGTTATTGCATTACCTTTCCCTGATGTCATGCGTCAAAATGAAGTGAAGCAATTTCATCTTGAGATGCGCGATCTTTGTCAGCGGCTACATGAATTACAAAAGTATTTTAATGCTTCTATTCCTTGCTATATCCTGATTACCAAGTGCGATTTATTACCGGGCTTTAAAGAATTTTTTGCCGAATCTACTCATGAAGAAATCAATCAAGCGTGGGGAATCGCTTTAGCTGATAGCCCACTTGCTAATGTACACCAACTCTTTAATGATCGTTTTAATGCGCTTATTAAAAAACTCAATCAACAATTATTATGGCGCCTTCACCAAGAACGTAACCCCATGGTGCGACCGGCTATCAAAGATTTTCCGCTTCAGGTTGAACGATTAAAAGCCTTAGTTGCCGATTTTTTAAAAAAAATGGGGGCTGCGCAATTAAAAATTAATATACGCGGCGTTTACTTAACAAGTGCTATGCAACCTGCGTCGGAAAAAGAGCCTACCGTTATCGAAGAAATCAATTCGACTCTTCGCACTGTTGCACTTTTCAAAGCGCCTACGCTGCAAAGCCGCGCTTACTTTCTTAAGCAATTTTTAACGCAAGGTTTACATTCACAACCACGTTCGCACACTACAACCGCTGCAGTATGGCGAAGACGCTTCGCCTATGTGGTAGCTTTTGGTATGGTGGCCTCTACTGCGTTATTGTTTAGCAGGGATTTTGAACAAGGTGTTAAACAAGCCTATTCTATTCAAAATTATTTAACGGATTACCAACTCGCTATCCAAAAAAATCAAAACTCGCTTGAACACTTGATGTTAGCCAGCAATCTATTGAACACTTTAGATAGTCTCGCTCAAAAGACTATCGTTAAATTTAACTTATCTACTTTATTAACTTTTTATTCTCAAAAATCGGAAGAAAAAGCTCATCAAGTTTATGCTGCGGCTCTCAGGGACATTTTACTTCCTGAGGTTGGAAATTTTTTAGCTGATATTTTAAAAAACCCTGTCAACAAAAATGCCGAATTTGTTTATGCTACGCTTAAAGCTTACTTAATGCTTGGTGATCCTGCGCACTTTGACCAAACTTTTTTTCTCACAACGACTGAGCAAGCCCTGCAAGCAAATTTTGATAAAGCTAAATTACAACGGTTTATCCAACACCTACAACTAGCCACCGCTCCCCCCAAGGAACTACCCCTTAATACCAAACTCATTGTTGAAACACGGCAATTTTTACAATCACTGCCGTCCTTCCAATTGGCTTATGTCATTTTAAAAAATACAAATAGTAATAACGTTCCACATGAAATTAACATCGGTACAACAAAGAGTGCTGCAACTGTATTTACGACACATGATATTACGAATCAAATCCCAAAAATGTTTACCTCTTCCATCTTCTCTCAGATCATCGCAAGTGAAGTTACAACTGCCGCTGAAGAAACAACGCAAGGTAACTGGGTGTTAGGTAAACCGATACAAGCTTCACAAGTTGATGTATCAACACTAGCCGATCAATTACGTACAGCATATGTGAATAATTACATTGATTTGTGGGAAAGTGTTTTAGCGAATATTCAACTCCATGAACCACGTGATTTATCTCATCTTGATGCCATGATTCAATTGTTACTTAGTAATGATTCCCCGCTTTTACAATTATTAAGAACGGTACATGACAACACTTTTTTTGAGCCTGTTTCATCAGCTAGCCCAAAATTACAAAGCATGGCGCTTTTATTAACAAAAAGTCACGATGGCACAGATCAACTTTATCAAATATTTTCTGGCTTACAGCATGTTCACGCCTATTTAAACAGCATTTTAAAAGCTGAAAATCATAAGAAAGCCGCCTATGATGCAATGTCTTATCACATGCAAAACAGCGGAGCGCCCGATGCACTGTCCTCGTTACGCCTCATTGCGGATAAAAGTCCTGACCCCGTTAAAATTTGGCTCAATAAAATTTCAAACACTGCATGGCAATTACTCATGCGTGATGCCGGCCAGTATTTAGATACATCTTGGAATGACAAGGTGATGGACGTTTATCGCACTCATATTGCTGATCGTTATCCTTTTAATCAACAAAGTGAAGCCGAAGTATCCTTACCCTCTTTTATTCACTTTTTTGGCAATCCTGGGTTAGTGATTAACTTTTATAATCAATATTTGCAGCACTTGATCGATAAAAAAAATCACCACTGGCAATGGAAAACACTGCATGGAATGCCACTTCCTCTATCCAGCGCACTTCTTCCCCAAATTCAAAAAGCGATGCTCATTCATCATGCTTTTTTTCCAAACGGTGATGATAAGTTATTCGTTCAATTTAATGTCCAACCCTATCAATTTGGTAAGCAAGTTATGCGCGTCAAATTGAGTATTAATGGGAAAGAAATGATGGATGATCAATCAAGTGGTAACGCTCATCATTTAGTTACGTGGACTGATACGAGTTCACAAAAACATGCAGCTTACGAAATAACTTTAGCTAACCAAAATCCCGTTCGCCAAAATTTTCCTGGGGAATGGGGATGGTTTAGATTAGTTAATCAAGCCTTTGAGAGTTCGCTTTCCAAAAAACAATTGGTCATTAACTTGTCCCCTCAATTGCTTGCCAAATATTTAATTTATACAGAAGGACAAAGTAATCCCTTGCTCAGCTTAAAAATGCCGGAATTTGATTTGCCTAAACACTTGTATATTGAGCCAAACAATAATAATGGAGACTATCATGCTTGACGCGCATAACATCACTTACGAAGATGAAGGACTTTCATTTGTTGGGTATATTGCCTTCCCCGCAACCCTAACTCAACCCACGCCTGCCATCTTAATTATTCACGATTGGTCGGGAAGAAATGAATTTGCGTGTGAACAAGCCCGGAAGATTGCAGATTTAGGCTACATTGGTTTTGCTGTTGATATGTTTGGCAAAGGAATGGTAGGCACAACCACGGAAAGCAAAATGAAGCTGATGCGACCTTTAATGGATGACCGAAATATCATTAAAAAGCGAATGTTGAAAGCTTTGGAAGTTGTGAAAGGTTTAGATCATGTTGATCAGCAACATATTGTCGCAATGGGATTTTGCTTTGGTGGATTATGTTGTTTGGACTTGGCACGGACGGGCGCGGATCTTGCAGGGGTTGTAAGCTTTCACGGTCTGCTGACAGCGCCTGATATTGATAATCAGGGTCCTATCCTTGCCAAAATTTTGGCACTGCATGGTTATCAAGATAAAATGGTTACGCCTGATCAAGTCATCGCGTTTGGCAATGAAATGTTAAAACGCCAAGCAGATTGGCAACTCAATATGTTTGGTAATGCGATGCATGGATTTACCAATCCTCAAGCCCATGATGAAGCAGCGGGCATTCTTTATAATAAAGAAGCTGCCACGCAAGCCTGGCGTGCGATGCAACTCTTTTTAAACGAAATATTTGATAAGCGAGTTTAAATTAACTTAAATTTACAAAAGGGAAGTAAATCTATGAAAGTTATTGTCAAAGTATCTGGTTTATTATTTTTGTTTCTCAGTGTTTCATGTTATGCAGCAACGCCTGAAACAACCGCTACTCCAGCGCCCGCCCCTGCAGTAACAAAGCCTGCGACTCAACATACTTTCCCTGAAACATTAGAACTTGGTGGAAAATCATGGAAGCTTGATAATTTTCAAGCTGACAATAATTTAACTTTAGGGGAATACGTAACCGCCAATCAAACTGTTAATAATTGGCAAGAATTAATTACTTTTCAAAAATTTAATTTTACGATGAGCAAAAATTTTACGCCGAAGCTATTTGCAGATAAAGAAGCAGAGGAATTACGCAATCAAAAATTAAAAATTATTTATAATTTAATTTCTTCAAATGAACAAGAAGCTATGATGGAGTTTCGCGTTGAAGAGCCAACAAAAGACCAACAAGATGAACTACAACGTATTGTTTTAACGCCTGATCAACGATTAGTGATTTTACATTATGTCATTAAAAAATCAGACATGGGCGAAACGGAAAGAAAAGTCTGGTTAGAAGCCCTTAAAAGTATTGACGTTAGCAAACTTAAACCATAAGACGATCTGCACCCTGTAGGCTTAAAACCTATCTTTTCTTAGCCTGCAGGGAGTTTCTCCGCAACACCTTCAAAGCGTATTTTCTGCACCAGACTGTAACCTTATGTTTCATCATATATTTCTTACCCGCTTTATCAAAGCTAATGTCGTACTATACTATTAGTATCAATATGAATTTAAGTGCTCTTAATATGCCTTTTAAAATACCAAGCTCAGATGGAAAGGAATTCAAAGAAGTCTCTTTGGAAGAAGCCAGCGTTTGGCTTAATAATCAGTTTAAAAATACCCTCCTTCCAAAACAAAAAGATGCTTCCTTGGTTTTTTTTAAATTTATTCCCCTCAATTTTACTGTGGACCCGAACAATAATAACTTTCTAAACCAGAACAACAATAACTTTTTAACAGAGGCAAAAAAATTATTTATAGGCGAACCTCCAAAAATAGGCGCGCTGGAAACTGCAGCGCGTTATGGCCACTTTGAACCCTTTGCTAAACTTTTAGAATGGTTCTTACTACAATTTCCAGAAGAAAATGCTAACAAAACACTTTTTGATAACCTAGAAAATTTTGCACGAAGCAATGTAGCTTCTGGTGAATTGATTTTAAAAACGCTTAAAAATGTTACTGATATGAAAAAGAAAACTGCTCTTAATTTACATTTAAAGCAGTTGGATGAATATATTAAGGAATATTCGATTGATATTACAAACCGAGCTGGAAAACTCGTAGATCCTATCATCTCTCAGTTAAAGCTACTAAGTACCGTGGCCGAAATTAAGCGCATTCCTCAAGAAAGCTTAGATAAACTTGATGTTATTTTAAAACAATTTAAACGTGTTGAAGACTGGGAAACTATCATTCAACAAAAAATTGAACAACTTAAGGCAAAATATGATGAATGCATAAACCTGGGTATCGAGGATACCAATCCAATTTTGCAATCCATTAATGCATTTAAGGAAATCGATAATTTTCAACTCAAAAAAATTATTACAGACCACTTTTTTTCTGAAGAAAGTTTTCTAAGAAAGATTACGACCATTCCCCTCACCATGCGGTTCCGAAACCCATTCAGTAGCTTTGAAAATTCTCGATTTAAAAACTTAGTTTTAGATTTAGACTTGATAGAAAAGACCTTGCCTGAAATGATTGAGGCAAAACAAAAAGTAAATAGAGATTTAATTCAACAACGCAATCGAAACTTTTCTCCTAATCAAACTAATATCAATGTGGTTCAACAAGATTTAAGACCAAGAGATAAGGATTCAAGGGATACTGCTGTTAAAAATAATAACAAGTAAATATCCGCATCTTTATTTGGACTAACTTAAAAAAAACTTTTTGAATTTAACCATACCCCGCAAGAGAGCGGGGTAATAGTAAGTAAACGAAATTTAATACATATTGAAAGTGACATAGTGGGAAGGTAACATTTCTAATACATTACAAAATCCCTGCGAAATTATTTACCTGGATCATGATAAAGCTCTTGTTCTCAACTGAGGAAATTGCGAAGCAAACTGTGGTTTTGGTTCTGGCTGTACATAGGATCTTGCTTTACTAAATAAGGACATGGCATTGGAAGAAACTGCTTGTGCTGAATTTTTGAAGCCATATTCATGGGCTGACAATAAACTAGAAGCAATAGCGCATCCGAGAGAAAAATTCTTAACGGTCGCATTATTTTGCACTGCAGCAATGCCTGCATTTAAAAAAAATAAAGCAGCAGTGGCTCTCGACAATTTGTAATTAGGCGCATCAGCATCTATTAATTCTAATAAAGAATCTTTGACACCTTCAGCAATAGAAATGGCACGATTTTGCATAAGAGATTTCCTTTAATTATTTTCCATTAATAGCTCAGAAATATTATGCCGAATAACTCGAAAGATCAATTGCAAGCAGAGTTGATAAAAAGCGATTATTTAGGCAAGCTTTTCACATCTGGATTGATTGAGTACGCTTCTAAAATTTCTTCTAGCAATTGATCAGCAATACTCAAATTACTATCTTCCTCAATCACGCCTTGTTTTTCTCGCAGCATGGTCAACCTGGACTCAATTAAACCTTTGACAGAACCTGTAGGAAAAAGATTGGCTAATAATCGACGCGCTTCTTTAGGCCCCAATCGTTGATACAAACGATTACGTAAACGGGCATCCTCTGCGGTCGTACTAAATGCCCATAATTCAATAGGCCCTAGCGTATTGGTTAACAGTTGAGTATTCATGCCATTCTTTGTTGAGAATTGCGCGAGAAATGTAGCCCCACCTTCCCGCGGACCATGAACACGTGTTTTAAGCGCAATTCGAGCTGTATCTGATAACCCAAAAATTTCTGTGGACCGACGAATTGCTTGCTCAGGTCCTGCATCCATAATGAATACTGACGTTCCAAATTCAACCATGACTGGATCAAAATCATCCAGTGATTGCGATATCAAAGCAATTTGTACATTCCACTTTCGACCTTCGCGCATATCTAAAATTACTTGGTCGCGCACAGCACGGGCTTTAGAAGTACGGTGAAATTCATCATAAACAATGCGCTTGGAATCTTCGCGAATTTCTGCAATGCGAAGACGATGAAATTCATGATAGGCTTCAGGAATGTCCGATAATGAATCTTCGGTAAGATAATAATGTCGGGCCAAAGCATAACGCGCCAACATATACATCACTGCTGTTTGGCGTTCTGCTGCATCACCCCCACTTTTAGCAACTTCATCTAAATCGAGTGACACAATACGTGCTTCACCAATATCAAATTTAGTGATGTTAGAAAGTATGGGATATTCCCGCACAGCGCTCGAAATCATCCGGCCAAAAGCTTGGATCAGTGGTTCACCTGTGGGGGCTCGAACTTGGCCGTATAAATCTTCAATGACTTGGGTTCGACAAATAGCAGCCGCATCGGCAAGCAAAGGCATCGCATAACGTTGGGCGAGCATGGCTTCATGGTGAAAGCCTGCTAAAAACAAAGCATCTGTTACTTCCCACCACGTTGTTCGCTCATCCTGTACAAAGCCAATTTCACCTAAAATATCATCAACAATAGCTTCGATGCCTTGTGTGTAAGGATGTGCTTTACCTTCATCAGCCAAATTTTTATACATTTCATCAACAACTAAACCCGCCATGTCGGAAATGCCATCGTAAGGACGCTCGGCACCCAGCGGCGTTGCTAATAACGTAATAAAATTAACTAGAAATCCACGCTCTTGCGGCGAAGGGAAACGACAACCAAGCTGAGTGTCGAACGGATTGATTGAATAGTCTGGTGTCATGCGTAAGCGATGATATGCCACAAAATGCTTTTGCTCATCACTCAGCGCTTCGCGCAACAAGGAAATTAATCCACTACTGGAAGGACCTATATCGATAATGGCAATGCGGGGTAATCGGGTAATACCACCCGACAAGCAGAGCGCTAAGTTAATCGCGTTCGATAAAACTGATTTACCCGAACCGGGTCGAGCATACATTAAATCGATCCAGGTTGTTTGCTGAACTGAGCCTGGTTGATACGGCCAAGGCTTTCCATCTGGCGAGCGTAATAGTAAAGCGCCATATTCCCAAGCTGATGCGGGACGTGTGAAGGGAAGCATATAAACCACATCAGAGAGCGGGGCAACAGAAGGAGTTGCCACGCTATTGGCACTAAATCCGAGTAAGCTCGAAGCAAATCCGGCAAATACGTCGCCTGATACTTCAGAAACTTCACAACTACCCCATCCTTCGACTGCTTTTGAGAGCTCGGCAGCACGGGTACGTAGTAAGCGGATATTACCTTCAGGTGCCCAAGTGGCTAAACTAACTTGCAACTTCACCACCGCATCGTCGGTATTCGTTTCTATATCGCGAAGTAACTTAACAGAATCGTGCACCAGCCCATTTTGCGCCGACGTAAAACTTAAAATAGCTGACATCATTGATTTGAAACTTAGAGTAGCAAGACCTCCACTTTCAATTAGAAATGAAATACGCCAAGGCACGCGTGTGGGTAACGTTCTTGCAAACAAAGCAATAAAAGTTTTTAAATCTTGGGGAAAAAGATCAATAAAGAGTGGCGTATAGATACGATCGCCTACCCTCGCCGTGCGCAAATCAATTGCAGTCGCGTCCCTGGGAAAAATTTGTCGAGCAAGCGGCGGATACATAAGACCAGATAATTCCCCCGCAAGCGGACGCGCTTCATGAATAGGAATTTTATCACCCGGTAAAACAGCGCGCCAATCTTTCGAGGTAAAATCTGCATCAGCAACATAGCGCATCGCATAGACGGCAGGGTGAATTTGCAATAAAACTGAATAAATATTTAAGGCATTCATATCCGTAACAACGGAACGCACAAATGACGCATGGGATTCACGTAAATCAGGAATAGCCGCAATTAAATTTTGCCCATTGCGAAAAGGCGGGATATCGTGTTCGCGGATAAAATTGAGTTTATCTTTCGTTGCCCTTTTTTGCTGTTCGCGCGTGAGCGAATAAGGTCGCGTCCATAAAACAAAATATAATTCTTCACGCGCGCAAAATCTTGAAAAATAATTGATGCGCTCATTGAACAAATCATCTAATTCTAAATTGAGTCGTTTTGCCGTTGCTCTAGCCGGCGATAAAATATCTTCAATTTCTGGCTTCACTGCTTCGCGATCATAGCCAAAGAAAACTTGAACGACATGGCCTGGACGTTTTAAGGTTGCTTGTAAGCTTTGCGTTAACCCTTGGTGGATTGTATTGAATTCTTCTTGGCCGATTAAACGTGTGACACCAAATACTCGAATAACAGAAATGAGCGAGCCGTCGCGGGCAACAAGTGTATAGTTATCGTCCGCTGTCTCTAAGTCACAGTAGGATTCAACAGTTTGTTTTAATTCAGTGCTAAACCAAGCCAGCACTGAATCAATGCTATCTAGTAGTGGATCAATGAACGTACGGTCGCGCATCCTTCACCTTTCAAACCTTATTAATCAGAAGGTGTTTCTTCGCTTAACTCAGCAAGAGCCGCTGCCGCCCAGGTATCCAGCTGGATTCGGAATTTTGCATGCGAAGGCAATAGTCGCATTTCTTTGAGAATATCAATTTTTTTTTCCGGAAACCGTTCTTGATATTCAATGACCATTTGACCAACTGTGTTGGGATTACTTGTTCCTGAGCCTAATTTATTTTCAACAATTTGGCTACGGAATTTAAGACTACGATAAATCGATTGGGCACTGTCTTGGTAACCTGTATTGTTACCCATAGCGCAAAATAAAACATGACAAAAACTGTTTAAGTCAGCTTGGCTAAGTTCAGGTAAGTAAATAAGTTGACCCCCTCCCATTTCATCTAAGCCTACAGCTTGTATAAATAAACATTGGGAACAAAAACAGCAAGCAGTGACCAAATTGCTCAATTTATTGTTACTATAATTTCCATCTAAATTAACCACTTCTTGGAATTCTTTAGCTTGAAAAGCACAGTACTGACACGTATAGGCATCACGAGCAAATACACGTTTTTCTACTGGCAGGAATGCTTTATCCTGCTTACGTCTGACGAAAATTCGCCAACCCGTTAAATTCACTGCCAGTTGAAGATCATGCATAGCTTTTTACGTTACACATTAAGAGGTTGGTTTAGGCGCGCCAAATGTTTCAATACCGGAAACGCCAGCTACGGTGCCACTTGCACCAAATAATGTTTGTCCAGACACTTTGAATACAGTTGGGATAAAAATAAGCGCTGCACCCACAAATAACAAAGCGATTGGTGTACCGATTGGAATTTGAGTTGGATTATCTTTGTGTGCTTTAAACTTCACAATGGCGCCCACCGCAAAAGCCATACCAGCGACATAAGCAGCTGCAGTGACTAATTTTGCAATGTTACCCACGTTCGAAGTGACTTGCGCTGCGACCGAACCAAAACCTGAGATTTGCGCAGCAAGCGCTGCACTGCCAGCAACAAAACAAGCTAGCGCAAATGCACCCAAGATTACATTCTTTTTCATCATGTCGTCTCCATATTTTAAATTAAACTCTGGACTTCCTAATTTACAATCTTAAAGATGCAACTAGTTTAATATGTACTTAATCCTAAAGTAACATTTATCACTTGCACAAACTGATAAATGTTAATGCATAATATACCACCAATGATATAAGTTAGCCCTTTTGCAAATGTCCCGGGTTGATTGCCCCCATGACCGCCGAGATGACTCAATGTTAATAATCCGCGTATAAAAGCGATGGTCCCGACAAATTGAACGACAAGATAGCAGACATTAATAAATTGCGACCATTGATCTTCTTCTTGCAAATAACCATAGGGATTGGGATCTGTCCAGAAAGTACTTAAGCCCATTTGGACGGAAGTCGGAATGTAAAGCAACATGGCGCCTGTTGCGAGTAGAATTAAAGGCGCTTTCACACTGTGTTCTTGAGACATCATAGTGCGGGATTCGCCGAGATGTTTCATCCGAATGATGCCAGCAATAATCAGATACATTCCCATAACATAGGCAAAAGCTGTGACCAATCGCATTAGGTTGGGAATGGTTTTCGAAAAATTAACCAACATATCTTGCGCGGAAGTGGAAGATACTTTTGCCCCACCCGGCAAATCGATGGTTGTGGTTTCTGCTGCTGCAAAAATAGCGGAAGTCACTAAACATAAAAAAATAATAATTAAAAATTGATGCACAACCACCCAGCATTTCTTACTTTGGCTTGGCAACATAGGCACCTCATTCTATTTCGCGGTTGTCATCCCTGCTTTTCCCTATGATAACAATCATAGTGGTATATAAAAACATTTGCCCATCCTAGTCTGGTTAACTCAGGATGGGCAAATGTGATGAGTAATTTAATGGCTCATCATGCAAATTTAAATGAGCTAAGTGCCATTCCCATAGGAAAGCGAAACGACTTTATTACCCGTGTTAATTTCAACGACACCATCATAAGGGTCAATTTTAATAACCCGACCGGTATTTTTAAGCATATCACCTTCAGCAACTGTAACCGTTTCACCACTATCTGAGCGTAACCAAGCTCGGCCGGGGATAATGGCTTGAACGCTGTAGGGAAGAACACGACCCGGGGATATGATGACTTGCGGCTCTATGTTCTTAGGTTCCGTATTTCGTTGCATCATGCTTTGCACCAATTTCTGCATTTCAGCTTCCATAGCAGAAACGCGAGCAGACATGCTTTGGACTTGCTCCTGCAATACTTTATTTTGCGTCGCAAAATCATTAACTCGCTGGCCATAATCAGCTTGTAACTGAGCGATAAGTCGCTCGTTACCAGCCATTAATTGCGCCATTGCTGCATCCAATCCGCCCGGGACTTGTGCACTAATCGGTGATGTTGTACTCGTATTTAGAACATAAGCAGGCGTTGCGGTTGGCGGTGGAGATTGCATGGGCACCATGTTAGGCAAGGGCTGTGTTGATGGTGACATAACAGTGGGTGGTGTTGGTGGCATCACGGAAGAAGATTGCACCACTTGAGGTGGCGCGCTTACGACCATCGCCTGCGCCGGTGGACCCTGTAACGGAACAACCTGGGTTGCTTGGGGTGCACTTGCAACGGGTGGTGATGAAGCTTGGACTACGGTCGCCGTAGGAATAACTGCTGATGGTGCTGCGGGCGCAGTTACGGTTAATTGGGAAGGTTGAGAAACTTGGGCGGGCGTAGTGGTAATGGGTTGCGTTATAACTTTGGGTTGAATGGTTGGATTAATTTCAGTCGGTTGAGTACTGGTTGGCGCAACCATTTTATAAACAACAAACACCAGAACCAAAAACACGACTAAACTAATTAGCATGCGCTTTGATCGTGAGAGACGATTTAGAAAATTCTCTTTACTTGGAGGCGTTTCCTTAGGCGTTTCAGGTTCAACTTCGTAGCTAACGTCATCGTCAGAAAAATGATACTCACTTTCCTCTGGCGATTCGAATTTGTCTTCACGATCATTCAACATCTTTTAAAGCCTCTCTTATCCTTAAATGGACTTGCATTAAAGCTTATCATTGATACTCATATTATAGATGATTTAAGCCGATCCCTTGGCCCATTTCTTCCAAATAATCCTTAGGTTATATCGTCCATAAATAATATACCGAGACCAACGCCTGAATCTACTTTTACCGTTGGCGGGATATTTATATAATTTTGAACTGCTTGGCCTAACGTTTGACCTACCTGGCCTAAGCCAACAAAGAATTTTTGCTTCGGATCAAGCTGCGGGTAAGTGGAACTCGTGCCAAAAATACCCGTCGTCGCAGTTGAACCAGACGTTGTAATGGCTGAAGCATAACCTTGCAGGAATGCAGTTGCCATGATCGCCCCATATCGTTTCAAATAGTGGTAGTCAACATCGCTTGCCATTACAACGCGCGCCGTGTCAGGATCAATCGCATAACCCTGAATCGTTCTCGAGCGCGGCCAAGCTTCCATATTCATTCGGGTGAAATTGAGACTGACCCGATCAAGTTGACCTGCGACCCCTTTCGTAGTCACCATTTTACCCAATAATTTAGCGCCCTTAAATTTATCACCGACGACAGTTGCCATGACAGGCGTATCGGGATAATCACTATTAACAGCAGTATCTAGCACGGCGAATAAAACGGTACCCGCTTTAATAAAGGCTGGAGCAAGTTCATCCGCACCCGTAATCGTTGTTTTTGAACTGGTGCTGGTCCTGGTTGAGGTAATTTCTCTACCCTCTGCATCCAATAATTTATAGGATCCTTCACGATGCATCATAACAGGTGGTTGCCATGCCGAAATTAATTGCTGAGCCTGCCCTGCCATATTGGCCATAATATTTTGGATACGAGCAAGACGATCTTGAGATGTTTCTTGCGCAACTTGGGTTTGAGCTACGTTAAATTCACCTGCTGTAGGAACATTCGTTTGGGCCGCTTCGCCTTGACCAACGCGTTGCTGAAGCTGGGCAAATTCATCGGATCCTCCAGTTGCCCCTTGTAAGGCAGCACGACTGGTTAAAGCTGCATATTCTTGCATTAGTTGCGCCGCTTGCTCAGGTGTTAGCAGACCTGCAGCAACCGCACGCTTAAGCTCATCAGCATAAGAAGAGGGGCTTGCATTATTCCCTTGCAACAATGCAAGGTTTTTTGCCATTTCGCGTAAACCTTTCACTTTCTGGTAATCAGCAATTTTTAATTTTGCGATTTCAGGCGTTAATTTTTTTTCTGTTACTAATTGGTTAATAGCTGATTGGAAAGCATCGAGCGTTACATCTTGCTGAATCATTCCAGCGATTTGACTTGCAACTTCTGGGGTAATTTTTCCTTCTTGTAATAAATCTTTTAATTCAGTAAAGGCAGCAGCCTCAGCTTCCTTAATAAGTTGATCAATTGACTGGCTCGGACCAATCTCTGCTTTTTGCTCTTTATATTCATCGATTACTTTGTTGGAAACCACAGGGGTCATTCTACCTGCTGCAACATAACGCTGCATGGCTGCAACAAAAACATCAACCGGAACCAACCGTGTTTCTAAATCTTCAATCTCTTTTTCTACATCTGCCGTTAATTCACCTGCTTGCACCATACGACGCAAAATACCAATACTGCGCATTACAATTTCGCGCGCACGTTGTTGGGCATATTGGGCAAGCAATTGTTGTGCCATCGCTGGAGAAATTTTTCCTTGCCGGACAAGATCCTGGAGCAAGGCTGCATAATCACTCGGCGTTGCTTTTCCTTTCTGAGCATCAAGTAGTAGCGTCGCTGCATCAATGGGCAACTGGCCGTTTTTAATTAAACCATCCATCACTTGCGCACTATCTTGTAACAAGCGATTGGCATATTGCTTTTTGTATTGATCCAGTAAAGCACGGGCTTGCTCGGGGGTTAACTTACCTTGCCTGACAAGTTCGTTCAGGGCGGCAGCAAACTCATCAACAGATGCATTTCGATCTGCAAGTTGTTGCAACGTTGATGCAAGCTCAGGCGCAAGGCGACCTTGCTTGACCCAATCATCCATGAGCAGTTTTACATTGGCAGAATCATCGGAACAAATAATGCAACCGGCAGTATTGGGTTGCTGGCCGATGTTGATAACGGTAGGGATCGCACTCCCGCCCGTCATCTGCGCCTGTTGCGCAGCTTGCGCATTCGCTTGTACTAAAGCACGTTGATATTCAGGCGTCAGCTGTCCCGCTGGTACCGACTGCAACCCTTGTGGTGCATTAGCAATACGCGTAGGACCGGTGGTTTCTGAGCCGCCAAAAAGAAAGCGGCTAAGAAAGTAGACGATTAAAATAAAGGCAACCACGGCTGCAAATATAAAAAAGATTCGGGCGCGAGCATCTAAGCGTTTTAAAAAATTGAAACGAGATAAATCAATCGCCATTACCAACCCTCAATTCGAAGTTCAGCAGGCTCTCCATATTTGGAAACTAATATAGAGGAGGTTTTAGGAAGCTCATAAGCATGCATGCCATCAGGACTAACCATGGTGCCGATCCATCCTGGTGAAAGCAGGGTTAAGCGCGTACGAAGATACATTTTTTCGCCCATCGAAAACGCCTGTGCATCCGCACCGATTACACGCATTGTTTTACTTCCGGGAGGTGGAATGCCATCTAAAATTCCTAAGAGTAATTGATTCGCAGAGTCGGGCAGTGTACTGCCGATCGGCAAATCTTTCGTATTCGGACCGATCCCGGGCACATGGACATCGACGCGATAATCTACGACCCGTTGTCCAGAGACAAGTTCTAAAGTGACAGGCGTGGGTAAGCCTACTAATCGGATAACAATGTCACCATCGGTATAAGGCAAGATTGATTGCAAGAGCAAGATGTTACTTTTACCGTCCCACTGAATCGTAACCGCTTTCGGATTGCCAATATCAAACGCAGCAATAGGCCATGGTGATCCCGTTGAATCCACAAAAACTAATGAACTGACATAACCCTGCGCTAAACGTACGGCGGGGGGGGTCGTGCCTGGTGCTAAGTTAATCATCAAAGTAGAAGAGACAGGTTTAGGCGGGACGACAGGTGCGACGGCGGCGGCACGTTGAGACATATCAATTTGTTGGCGCAGTTGCACAATTTGCTGAGGAGAAAGGGGCATATTTTGCTGTAGCATCATATTAAATGCGATAGCAGAATCTGGCGTCATTGGAATACGCGAAGGTGGTGCGGATTCTAGCATGACTTGCTGGCTCTCTTCATAGGTAAGCGGTTTATGCCCTTGATAAACAATTCGCGGTGGTGGCGGTTGTTTCGTAGGTGGCATGGATTTCGGAGTTGAATTATTAGTTTGTAGCCACGCATTAAAATCGCCCACCGTGGGTGGCGCGCTCGGCGGAGAAAAAGTGATAGGTGGGGGGCTGAGCGAAGCAGGAGGTGGCGTGGGTCCACCAATTCGGCTAGTGTTTTCAACTTGCGAGACGGGCGCCGGAATATTACTGGGTGGCGCTGGTATGGATTGTGTGGAAGACGAAGAAGTTGTCGCCGTCACGTTAGGTGGTGGTGGGGATGCAGGCGGTGGTCCCGCGGATGGCGATGGCGATATTTGCGAGGCTGCGTAAGCAGGTTCAGGAGATGCCGGAGGCAAATCACTACTTTGCTGCGCTACAGAGGAATGAACGACTCCTAACATCATCAAGCCAAAACAAGTCGCCATTCGTAATAAATTAGCCATGTTTTATCCATTACTGCCTAACTGACTTCCCGCACTTTTGACCACTAAAACATTACTAATGGCCACACCGGTTAAGTTATTAAGGGTCGAAACTCTGACCACGAGCACTTGTAATGTCAGCGTTTGTGAATTTGTTCCGCTATAACCTGCATAGTTTATGGTAAGGGGCATTTGGACCCACCACCCATAAATACCTGTTTCTGAAACCAGCCCTTGATTGAATAGGAAAGGTGCGCCTGCAGGAACGGCGCTGACAAAAATCTTGTAAGATTGCACCTTATTATAGTTCGCATAGATGTTCAATTGATTCTGAAATACCTTCCAACCTTCCGCCGTAAAATACGAGGTAATGTCTTTTAATTGATCATTGTAATTCATAAAATCAAACATAAAAGATTTTGGTAAAACGTCACTAACCCACTGCAAGAGATCGGGAGTAGTCAAGTAGGGTTGGCTTAATGGAACCGCAGGTTGTACACGCCATTCTTTTTCAACCATAAAAGTTTTGGGTGGAGGTTGATTAAGGTATAAGTAAAGCGAAATGCCAATTAAAAGTCCCAGGGCAATAATCATGCTGAGGATGATTAATAAAACTTTACCGAATGAATCGCGATAAAATTCATCACGAATTTCGACAACTTCTATTTCCTCGTCAGCCATCTTGCCTCACTGGTAAATCATCCTTGTTTTTACGTGATGATCTGAAAATATATACTACCTTAGCTATTTTTGCATCCCAGAAACATTAAAGGATCACTTCCCATTTTAATTCTATTAACTATTTAAAATGAGATGTAACTCTGCACTGAATGTTAAGTGCCGCCGGTAGAAACACCTGAAATTTCTTGAGTCTGATTAGTGCTGGTTGGCATGCGGGCAATAACTTGAACAATACCAAGCCCATTGTCGCTTTGGATAATTTCTTGGCGTTGAACAATAACACTGACATCCAATGGGTTAGCAAACTTAGACTTTTCATCAAAAGGTGGAATCCAATAATTCACCAACATTCGCATGTTGAAACGCCACGCGTAAGCACCGCCTAGAATACCTTGCGTTACAATCGTTGGTTGATCAATTACTTTGGCACTAAACACCATTTTACGTTGCGTTAACGCTACTAAATTATTGTTAGATTTAAGCGAATTCATAAAATTGGTCCAGCCATACGTGGTGAAGTACTTTTGTGAAGACTGTAATTGGCTTCGATAATTAACAAAATCCATTGAAAAAGATTTTTGTAAAGCGTTAATAGTCCAGTTCATTACTTCGGCATTAGACATATTGGGAACTGTAACGGGCACAACTTGAATGAGCCTCCCCACACGATCACTTGCAAAATAAAGTGGTTTTGTTGGATTGCGAACAAGTGTGTAAACCACCCAAATGAGCGTGATAATAACAATAAGAGAAAGCAAAAAAGCAGCAAGTGCCAAAAAATGCATGCGTCGATAGAAGGCATTCCTTTCAAATATCATTTTAAGTGCATCAGTGTGCTTCATGTTTGCGCCATAATGAATTGATCAATACCAATGCCTTGCGGATTAACATAAGTGGGAACGCGAACCAGGGATAAAATTACATAATAGTTACTTTTGGATGTCGTATTGGCACTTTGATAAATAACCAAGAATGGAATTTGCACCCGCCAAACATATTCTCGGCCCGGCAAAGGTCCTTGATTGGAAATAACGGGTGTACCCGCTACCACACCATTAACAAATAATTGGTTTTGTACAATTGAATCAATTAATTTTTGTACTGAGGTTAAAAACATTTGCCAACCTGCGTCAGTAAAATAGGGTCGTGCCAATTTGAGTTGATTATTATAATTCACATAATCGAAGCTATACGCAGTCGTCGCAGCTTTTGATGCCCAACGCAAAATAGTCTCAGGCAATAAATTCGGCGCGTCATACGCACGCAAAACCATTTTTTCTTGATTAGATTGTTTTGCTATAAACGAAGGTAGCGGGCGATTGAACATTTGATAAAGAATAAGACCAATCATAGCCATGAGCAAACAAATAACACCCATCAATCCTATAAAGAAGTAATGATAGTAACGCTGATAAAATCCATTACTCTGCGTTAACAATTTTCGAGCTCGCATGTTTACGCCCTGATTTAAGTCCCGGTAATTGCCGGTGGCATGGGTAAAATCATTCCGGTCGTGGTATTGGCATAAAAACTTTGTGTCGGTTGAAATAAAATTAAATAAATTACGATGGCAAGCAACACATAAATAATAAAGATACTACCGATCATCCACCGTAACATTTTATGAAATTGATCACGATAAAAATCACTATGAAGCCAAGCATTTTGCTGTCTTGACGCCAACATAATTTGAATCCTTTTAGACGTATAATTTTTCTAAGGTTATTTCAATTCTATAATTATCGCTTTCATCCCAAGTCGCAGAAGTACTATCGACCAATTTTGTACCACCGCATCCGCTTGCATAAAGGACACGCGCTTCTACACCCGAAGCTTGCAAGAATCTCGAAATAGCGTAAGCCTGCTGATTGGAAAGTGCAAGATCAGTACTCGCAGAGCCAGTATCGTTGGTGTAGACCGTGATTTTTACCAGCATTTTCGTGTAACGGTTGATGTAGCGTGCGACCATATAAAGTGTCGAGTAAGCTTGCGGTTTAATCGTTGCTGTATAAGCTTGAAAGATGCGTGCTGAGGGGAGAATGACCATCACTTGATCGCCAAGCACAACTAAGGTGGCACCCCGGTTCTCTAGTTTATCCTCAAAGTTAGTATTGGAATCGATGTAAGCGCCGTAACTCGCGCCTAAAATTGCACCTGTTGCAAGTCCCGGCAACACACCAATACCTGATGCAAAAAAACCCGTTATGCCACCGGCTGCGCCGCCAAGAAAAGCTCCCTTGGTGGTTTGATTGGTGTTTTGATAGGCTTCTGCAATATCGCCGTTGTATACGCCATTGAATAAATTTTTAGCATTCTGCACTCCCAAGTCAATATTAGTTGAAGTGGTCCGCGTTACATTCGATGAAGCACAACTGATTAACATAAAAGAAGAAAAACAGAGTAGAGAAAAGCACAGGAATTTGATGTGTATGCCACCCAAGGCACGCAATAACATCCACACGATTGCTAAGATTCCCCTTCCTGAGACTTGGTCTTAAGAGAGGTTACATAATCACATAACTCATTTGCGATTGCTACAACTTCCTCGCTCGGTAATAACAAGCCTTCAACCAGCGGTGGATAATCTGTTGCAATCGACATGTCTTTAATAATTTCGGTGGTCATAGGTGAAGCTTGGGCCGCGGTCCGTCCCATTAAGCGCTCGAGTAATTCAATCTTATCTTTCGTATTAGCCTTAGTTATTAAAGGTGCGCTAAATCTTTCAAAATCCTGCTTGCCGACCAAGGCCTTGACGGTATCGTCCAGTGCGACTTTCGTAAAAATATTAAGTCGCCCATCAGTAACTTCTTCCACCTCTTCAACTTCTTCAGGAACTTCCCCATGACGATTATGGAAAGCTAACAAAGCGGAAAGCGAACGCTCAATTGGATTGGTTTCAGGAAAGGATGCAATAGTGTCAGAAACAATTTGAATTTCTTCACCTTCATCTTGTGAAGCTGCAAATAAAGCATCACCTTCGGCAAGCGCTTCATCGAAGCGATCCATGCGATCTTCAATATCAACTAACAAGCGGCCTAGCGGCGGTTCAACTTTCAAGAATTGATTAATTCGCATCCGTTCCACAGGCGCGGGATTAGCGAAAAACATTCTTGCACGGATAATTTTAGATTTAAAAAAGATATGCGCTTCACCTTCACGTTGCTCTTTTAAATCTAATAGATCAATACGCTGACGTTTTTCCGAAGATGCACTACGGGAGTCCATATAGTTATTGAGCAAGCTGCCTGCATTAGTTTGGAAAGAATCTACTTTAGTGACATAAGATTCACCCGCAGTCTTTTGGAAAAACTCCCACGTTTCTAATGGATCTTCAAGTTTCATGCAAATTTTAATATTGGTATTGGCGCCAATAGAGGCTGCTTCTTCTTTTGATGCTTTTTGAAATGCGGGCAAATCTTGTCCGGCAAAGATAACTGAGAAGCCAAGGGAGCGCGCCTGAGCAGGGACGACTGCAAAACCTTTCACCGCATAATAACCATATTCATCTAAAATGCACATATAAGGTGTATCAGCATTGGTAGGTTTACGCGAAATAACTTCGCGGTACGTTCCTTCCACGGATTCTCCCAACCCGGCGGCCATCATCGCTTTAAGTGAAGCAATAATTACTTTACCTAAACTCGCCAATTCGTCCGGTGATTTTTCTAAAGCCGGTAAAAGCACAACTAAGACCCGACGATTTAATACAACATCGCGTAAATCTACTTCTGCTAAGTTAGTACGGATGATGTGGCCATAGGTATCCGCAAGCGAACCGAATACGCGCGTCAATTGCATGGTGATAAAACCATGTTGCTCTAAGACTT
This sequence comes from Gammaproteobacteria bacterium, assembly GCA_013816845.1. Taxonomy (NCBI): domain Bacteria; kingdom Pseudomonadati; phylum Pseudomonadota; class Gammaproteobacteria; species Gammaproteobacteria bacterium. The sequence goes on along the minus strand of JACDDU010000007.1, from coordinate 105,028 downwards.
GGGAACTCTGTTTACCTTTTTTCGATTGGTCGTAACCAGGTAAGTTGATGAGGTAATTAGTAATGGGCTCTAAAATAAGGTCCGGTGCATCAGCTAAGCTTACTGGTTCTTGATTGTCACGTGGAAACATTTTATCCATCGCAATGGCTTCAAGTCGGGAAAGCTGGAAATAGTTTCGCACCGTATTTGCATCAAGTAAGAGCTTGCCACCGTCACGCATAAACACGAGCACTTTCATCAAGGCTTCGACAAACACAATAGCGCGACCCTTCCACATATCTCCATCTGAAGATTGAGAGCCGGAATCCATTAAACTGACGACTAATTGCGATAACATACTGGATGAACCGTTACAGAAAGGATTCATCGTATTGGATAACCGTTTTTCTTGCGCACCCACGACATCGCGCGCGCCCGTCATAAAGTTAATCAATAATAAATCATCTTCTCGTCCCATAGATCGACACATGGAAAAGACTTTTGCAAAAAGAGAGTTATCCCCTTTGCCGTCAACGTATAAAAATCCACTTCCTTGAATCAAAGCATTATAGGAAAGAGAAACTAAAGCTTCAGTTTTACCACTACCCGTTGAACCAAAAATCAGCACATGGGTACGCATATCTTCATTGTTAAACCACAATTCATCATTATCAAGTTTACGATTACCAAAGAAACTTATGCCACGCGCTTTACGAGGTTTATTGGTCCCCGGGGCTAAATCATTGTAATCCATCGCTTGCGAACGCAGGGGCATACGAAAAGGAAGTTTAGATTGACGGGTATAAGCGTAAATAAAAATAAGAATACCGATAATGCCAATAAACTCGGTTATCGCCGGCAGAATAAACGCAGCAATTGCAAACCCCACCATCAGACATGCGCTATTGACAGGATCTTTAAAAAAATCGACGACTTTCATCCCGAGCGTGCGAGTGTCTCGGAGCAAAAGTTGCGGCGATAATTCGTGTTGTTCTTCTAAACCCCGTATGGGCATACCTTATACCTCACTCATCTGGTCGATATACCACTTCTTTTAATGCAAGCTCTAAAGCTTTGGTTGCTTCTTCAACCATGGGAACAAGAATCCGTCGCCCCGCTTCCTTCTCGGAAATCCAATGGCCATAAATTCCTGCAACTTCAGCAAAAGGAGTTTGGCGACCTACCGTATTCAAGGTGTACCATAAGCGTCGATCAAGCGGTTTTAACCACAGAAAATCTGCACAAGCTTGTACACCATCATCCCTTGCTCTTTCGAGCATTGAAGCCATGACAGTTAAAACGTAGGCATGGGAGGATGTAATTTGCTGTACAAGTTTAGTATTTACATGTTTATTGAGTAGTTCTTCTACCCCCGAAAAGTCGAGCTTTGAAGTTGAGGTTGCGCTTAACTGCGCTAAAATTTTAGCAGCGGCTTTACTATCAGCATTAATGCGGGCTGCAAAAATTGCGAATAAAGCTTTGGTATGGAGCGGTAAATATTTAACATCTTGCCACATTGCACCCAGTTGTAGAGCAAAAAGTTTATTGGCTTCACCTCGCTTTAACACAATATCAACGCGATCCCATTCGCGACGCTGCATTCCCTCACGGCGCTGGGGACGTACTTCTTCTAATAATTTATAACGTTTACAAAACTGCATGGGTGTTAAAGCCATAGCCCATGGACCTTTATCAATATCGACTTTAAGTAAGTCCAAATTAACTGTCGGCGAAATTTGGGGCCAATTGGTTTGTTCCAATTTAGCAAATTCTTTCATTGAATAAATTTTACGAAAAACACGCGTCGTATTGCCGAGATAAACGACAAAAGCGAGAATGAACAAAATAATGACGAAGGGAAAACGTAGAATATCCCCTGCGCCTTGCCCTAAGGCAACAAGTTCAGGAAATTTTACGATTGAGGGATTGATCATTGCCTTTTCGATGGCACCCCGAAGTGGAGCAAAATAAACAGCATTGAATAAGCTTAAAAAGTCTACTTCATAGAGTTTAAGAAGAAGATAAAAGTAAACAATATAACTCTTAAAGGCATACCAAATCATGCCGATCGTGGCAAATATCGCAGCTATACCCCAGATAATACCACTGGAGTTATCATTGCCACCTGATTGTTGAGGGGCTGCACCTGCCATGATCTTTACCCTTGTGCTAAGCAAATCGCCCCGAAAATCGGGGCGTTTATGCAACCTTAATTATAGCTTATCTTAAAGGAAGATTTACCTTGCAACCGGTAGCCTCAGCGCTAAAACAGAATTCGGCGTAAAATCTTAGCCTTGTATCCTGAATTTACCGGAGAGGAAAAGGTAACGGGTGCTCGGAATGATTAATATTCTTCTTCCTGTTTTTGTTGTTTTTCTTTAATTTCATCTAAGGTTTTGCAATCGATACATAGCGTTGCCGTTGGACGGGCCTCTAATCGACGCAAACCAATTTCGACGCCACACACCTCACAATAACCATAATCTTTTTCCCGAATTAACTCGATTGATTCTTCAATTTTTTTCAATAACTTCCGTTCTCGATCGCGGGTACGCAATTCGAGACGAAAATCTTCTTCTTGGCTAGCACGATCATTGGGATCAGGATAATTGATGGCTTCTTCCTTCATGTGGGTTACGATTTTATCGCCCCCTTCTAGAATGCGCTGACGAAGGGCAAGCAGAATCATGCGGAAGTGCTCTTGCATTTTGGCACTCATATACTTTTCAGTTTTTTTGAGCTTATAGGGATTAATCCCCAACACTTCTAAGCTCGGCTCAAAAATGTCTTTTTCTTTAGCTGCCATAATATTTTCTCCTACCCTGAGATAAATTGTAGTCCAAGATTGACACCTATACCAAAAAAATTGCCTCATCAGCAACAGAATTATACCTATTACTTGGAAGCGTTTCGGTTAAGCTCCAGTTAAGTGCTTGGTTTTTTCCCTAATGTTACGCGATCATGTCCAGCTAGATCCTGAAGTGTGGCAACTTCAATATAACCATGCGCGGTAAAAGTAGCTTGGATCAATCTTGCTTGCGCAAAGCCATGCTCCAGCAATAAATATCCCTGTGGCTTCAAATGATTAAATGCGGTTTGAATAATTGCCGTTAAGTCTTCCTGCCCTGTTTCCCCGCTGACTAAAGCATCCTTAGGTTCAAATTGTAATTGAGCTCGATTCGCTTCAAATTCTGATGAAGTTAAATAAGGTGGATTACTAATAATTAAATCAAACAGGATAGCAGGTAAAGCGTGGCACCAATCTCCTTGGTAAAAACGAACATTGTGAAGATTCAAACGTTGCGCGTTAGCCTTTGCAACTTCGAGTGCTTTACTGCTTCGATCTGTCGCAATGACTTCGCTGCCTCGCAAATCGTAAGCAAGTGATAATGCAATCACACCGCTTCCTGTACCCAGATCTGCAAGAACAGGATTGATGTTATTGGCAACTAATGCCTCAGCACAGGTAATTAATAATTCCGTTTCCGGACGCGGAATTAACGTATCAGTGGTGACGTGGAAACGATGACGCCAAAATTCTTTTTCATTTAAAAGGTAAGCAATTGGAATACCGGCGAGACGCTGCGTTAATAGAATTTGTAACTGAGCAAGCTCACCATGGGTTATTTCTTGCTGGGGCCAAGCTAGAAAGTGTGACCGAGCAACTTTTAAAACATCACCCAGTAAAACTTCTGCATCGAGCCTTGGGGTTTCGCTAATGGTAGCTAGCCGTTTTTCACTTTGCTGTAGCCACTGGGTGACGGTGATCGACATTATTCCCCTAATGAGGCAATCAAATCAGCAGTATGTTCTTGCATTAATGCTTCGACAACTGCTTTCAAATCTCCCTCCATAATTTGTGGGAGTTGATAGAGAGTTAAATTGATCCGATGGTCAGTCAGCCTGCCCTGCGGGAAATTATAAGTGCGGATTCGTTCGGAACGATCGCCGGTGCCAACTAAATTACGACGTTTCTCAGCTTGTTGTTTATGCTGTTTATCGCGTTCAGCTGATAAAATTCGTGATTTCAATAAAGAAAGAGCACGAGCCCGATTTTTATGTTGAGAACGTTCATCTTGGCATTCCACCACGGTTCCCGTAGGAAGATGGGTTATCCGAATGGCTGAATCAGTTTTTTGAACATGTTGTCCGCCAGCGCCTGAAGCACGAAAAGTATCAATGCGCAAATCTGCGGGGCTAATTTCTATGCTTTCAATTTCTGCAAGCTCAGGCAACACTGCGATGGTACAAGTTGAGGTATGGATACGACCCTGCGCTTCAGTCAACGGTACGCGCTGCACACGGTGCACACCGGACTCAAATTTAAATCGTGAAAAAGCGCCATTACCAATAACTCGCAAAATAATTTCTTTATAGCCCCCATGCTCTCCTTGACTCTCACTGATCATTTCAATACTAAACCCTTCTTGTTCAGCATAGCGGGTGTACATACGTGCGAGATCGCCTGCAAAAATTGCAGCTTCATCACCGCCGGTACCTGCCCGGATTTCTAAAAAGATATTATTGTTGTCATAAGGATCATTGGGTAGGAGGGCTAGCAATAATTGCGCTTCAAGTTCTTGAATATTCGTCTCAATGTCTTGAATTTCCTGTTTAGCCATTTGGATAACTTCCGGATCACCTTCGGCCAACAGCATTTTCGCTTCTTCTAATTCTTTAGCGTATTGTTGATGGCGATTGAAATTGCCAACATACGGTTCAAGTTGCGAATATTCTTTGGATAAATCGCGATAACGATTTAAATCTTTAGTGACAGATTCGTCAGATAAAAATATTTTAACTTCTTCATATCGATTCACGATACTTTTTAATTTTACTTCAAGGGAAGGTTTCATAAGCGGGCATCTTCTACATCAGGCAAGGCAAATAATTCTTTTGCAAATCGCAACAATTCAAAGTGGCCTTTGGCACCGGCTGCACGAAGCTGAACGGAAGGAGCATGTAATAATTTTTGCGTGAAAGAACGCGCAAAAATTTCCAATACTTCCTCTGCATTAGCTCCTTGATGAAGTTGACGTTTGGCTTTCACTAATTCGGTTCGGCAAATGGATTCAATTTGACCCCGATAAGCTCGAATAGTATGCGTAATATGTTCGTGTGAGTGAATTTCTTGCATAAAATCCTCACTGGCTTGCCGAATCATTTCACGCGCTTTACTCGCAGCATGCTCTCGTCCTTGACGATTCATTTCAATAATCGTTTTAAGGTCATCGATACAATACAGATTGACTTGATCAATGTCGATCACTGCGGAGTCAATGTCTCGGGGGACAGCAAGATCAATAAACGTAATGGGGTGGTGATGACGTTCAGCCATAATAGGTGTTAGCAATTGCTTGGTCACAATAGGATTAATACTTCCTGTGGCTGAAAAAACAAGATCCGCTTTTTTTAAAGCATCGACAAGATCCTGAATCGGTCTTGCTTCAACATTGAATGTTTTGGCAAGTCTAATTGCTTGCGATAAACTCCGGTTTAAGATCGTGACCGTCTTAGTTTGCTCAGCTTGAAAATAACGTAGCAATAAATCTGCAGTTTCTCCCGCACCCAGCATCACAATTGAAACGTGTGAAAAATGTTTTATTTGCGATTTCGCAAAGTGAACTGCTGCTGATGCAACCGACACAGGACAAGCCCCCACCGCCGTCGCTGTCCGAATTTCTTTTGATACTTTAAAAACCTCTTGGAATAAACGATGAAATAAAGGACCGACCGCAGAAGCAGCACAGCTCTCAGAAAAAGCATCTTTCATTTGGCCAAGAATTTGTGGCTCACCTAAAATCATCGAATCTAAACCACAAGCCACTTCCATAATATGTCGAACGGCAGCTTCACCTTCATGGAGATAAATCACATCATGCAATATTTCATCCGACAAGGTAGTTTGAGCTGAGAACCATTCATACAATGCATTCACATCATGCGTTACGCAATAGAGCTCTGAGCGATTACAGGTAGAGAGCAAAACTGCTTCTTCTGTAAATCCGCAGGTTAGTAAATCTTGCAGATAGAGCCCTAACTTTTCAAAAGGGAAAAACACCTTTTCACGTACAGCTATGGTTGCTGTTTTGTGATTGATACCGAGTGCGAAAATCGCCATGGGATTGCCAAATTATAGTTTTGGGCATATTTTATGCTTAAACTCTCAAGAAAAACAAAGGAAACTTATCAATAAGGAATATATTGTGAAGCAATCAAGGATTTTAATAAGCGCACCACTTTTAAGTGTATTGCTAACAAGCTGTACAACTATGACCTCTCCCACTCCCCCCTCTTCTGCCGTAGCAGCGCCGGGAGTCCCCGTAACTGTTACTCCAAAACTAAATCCGCAAATGACTTGGGATGCGCGAAAGAAAATATTGCAAGCAATCAATACCTGGCGGATTTCCGGAAAAATTGCCGTACGAACCCCACAAGAATCAGGGAGCGCTTCGATTAATTGGTCTCAGCAAGGGAGCCAATACCAAGTTTCGCTGATGGGACCTTTAGGGGCTAATGGGATGAAATTAGCGGGTGGTCCAGGACATGTTGTGATGACGACTGCTAATGGAAAACACTTTAGTGCACCGAGCGCAGAACAACTTTTATCCAAGCAATGGGGCTATCATATACCCATTTCGAGTCTTCGATATTGGGTGCGGGGCTTACCGGTTACAGGCGTCCCTTTTAATGCGCGATACGATCAATCCAACCGAATAACGAGCTTAGTCCAATCAGGATGGAATGTTCAATTTGCAGGCTATGCTCTACAGGGCGGTGTTGAGTTACCCATGAAGGTATTTGCAACTTCACAAGCCATGGATGCCAAAATCATGATTTATAATTGGCAGATTGGCTAGCTTCTTCATGGTTTAAAGGGAAGGGCACAAATCGAAATGACTCTCTTCCCTTTGAGCGCGTTATATTGATGACTATAAAAATTAAGAAAATCCTTCCTTAAATCAATTGACACTCAACTTGCTCATCAGCAAAATAGGCGCTCCTTAAGGTTAGAAAAAAATTGGGGTGTAGCCAAGCGGTAAGGCACCGGGTTTTGATCTCGGCATTCCTAGGTTCGAATCCTAGCACCCCAGCCAAATCATAATAAAAATAAATATCTGATATACTCTTCGCAGTCATATCTCGAGCCCAAGGATCGAATCGTGCCAGAAATAATGTTGTTCCACGGTAACGCTACAAAAGAACTGGCTCAACAAGTTGCAGCTCATTTAAATTTACCTATTGGTAAAGCGCACGTTGGTTGCTTTAGTGATGGTGAAACCATGGTGGAAATCGAAGAAAACGTTCGTGGTAGAGATATTTTTATTATTCAATCGACGTGCTCTCCTTCTAACGATAACTTAATGGAACTTTTATTATTAGCAGATGCCTTACGACGCGCATCAGCTGCCAAAGTTACAGCGGTTGTTCCTTATTACGGTTACGCTCGACAAGATCGACGCGTTCGCTCAGCCCGGGTACCTATTACTTCTAAAATTGTGGCAGATATGATGGCTGCCGTTGGCATTACCCGACTGGTAACCGTTGATTTACACGCCGATCAAATCCAAGGCTTTTTCTATATGCCTGTGGATAACCTTTATAGCACCCCAATTATGTTAGAAGACATTCATCAAAAAGCTTACCAAAATATCATGGTTGTTTCGCCCGATGTCGGCGGAGTTATTCGTGCTCGTGCTATCGCCAAACGCATTCCTGGTGCTGATCTTGCAATTATTGATAAGCGTCGGCCGCGTCAAAATGAAGCACAAGTTATGCATATCATTGGAGATGTAAAAGACCGCGACTGTATTATTGTCGATGATATTGTTGATACGGCAAGCACATTATGTCGCGCTGTCGAAGCCTTAAAAGATCACGGTGCTGCTAAAGTGGTGGCTTATGTGACGCATCCTGTTTTCTCTGGCAAAGCTATTTCGAATATTCAAACTTCCTTGCTAGATGAAATTGTAGTAACTGACACGATCCCACTTACTGAAGCCGCCACACAATGCGAGCTCATTCGTTGTTTAAGTTTAAGCAACATGATCGCCGAAGCAATCCGACGCATTAGCGGCGCAGGATCGCTTAGTCGTATGTTTTTAGAATAAATTTAAAACACTATGCCGTGTTGATCGTACAAGTGACAAAATCATATCCAGCTTTACAACCACTTATTGTACCTTTGAGACCAAAATCATTGACATGAAGTTTGCTACTTACAAAGGCTACCCGCTTTTGTGTGCTATCTTGTAAATCACAATAAAAATTCACTCCTTGTTGGTCTGCAAACGTTTCAATCCGCATTCCTACTGTTTTTAGCTTTAAACTACCGTGATACCCCTGGTTTAAAAAGCGCCCCTGGGCGACAAGTTCGCGTTTTTGATTTTTCCAAGTGAGATTGGCTAAACCGTGAATTAAATAATAGTCACCTTTTGTGCCCATCAGTACATATTCTTGCTCCTTACAAGAAACATCAAAATTTATTGCAGCGGCGGCTGCGGCCGTACTTAAAAGTAAAGAAAGAGCGACCCCTGCACAGGTTTTTTTAACCATATTCTTCTCCTCAAAATAGGCTGATTCTTAAAATTTTCCATTTAAACAGAAACCTAGTTCCCCTACCAGCTCCTTTGCCACTTCAACGCTTTCTTAAAACCTATTTCCATGTACAATAAGCATCCCATTCTGGTCGCGGAGTGGTTTATTTAACAATTAAAGTTGGAGTTTTACCCATGGCTATTAAAAAATTCGAAGTCGAAGCTGCAATCCGGAGTAACATCGGGAGAGGTGCGAGCCGCCAGCTACGTCGTGAAGAAAAAGTACCCGCAATTATTTATGGTGGCGGCAAAGACCCTGTGGCATTGACATTGGCTCATAATAAAATTTCTAAATCATTAGATAATGAAGCATTCTATTCACACATTTTAACGCTCAAAATTGATACAGACAGTGAAAAAGTAATTCTGAAAGACGTGCAGCGTCATCCCTTCAAACCTAAAATTCTTCATGTTGATTTTCAACGTGTTCGCGCTGATGAAAAATTATATATGCATGTGCCCTTGCACTTTATCGGTGCCGATAAAGCACCCGGTGTACGTGAAGCAGGCGGTGTTATTTCCCACATTATGTCTGATGTTGAAGTAGCTTGTTTTCCTGATGATTTGCCAGAATTCATTGAAATTGATTTAAGCAACATGCAGCTAAATGAAACCTACCATTTATCTGACTTGGTCTTACCGAAGGGTGTAGAAATTGCGGCGCTCGTTCAAGGCAACAATAGCTCTGTTGTTTCTATCCATATCCCTCGTGCAGAAGAAGAGGAAGTTATTCCAACAGAAGCACCAACTGCTGCTGAAGTTCCAGCCATTGCACAAAAAGGTGACGAAAAGAAAGAAGGCGAAGGCAAGTAAACTTACTTACATAACCTTGATGGCGTCTGTGCCATCAAGGTTAATTTTCTTCTTCTCTGATTCACCCCTTTACACATTCACGCTATGATTAACTACCCAAGAATAACCTAAAGGCTTTTTTCGTGTTGCCTCTTCGACTAATTGTAGGACTTGCCAATCCTGGTAAAAACTATGCTGAAACACGCCATAATGCCGGTGGTTGGTTTGTAGAAAACATCGCAAAAGCTGCAAAAATTATGTTACGTCAGGATTTTAAATTTCACGGCTGGCTTGGGTCTGGCAACATCGATGGTCAACCTTGCTACTTACTCATTCCTTCTACCTACATGAATGAGAGTGGCAAAGCCGTACGCGCTGTTATGCAGTATTATAAAATCGAACCTGAATCGGTTTTGATTGCCCATGATGAACTTGATTTAAATGTGGGTACGGTCAAATTAAAATGTGATGGCGGAGATGGTGGCCACAACGGTTTAAAAGACGTCATTCGTCATCTTCATACCAAGCAATTTAACCGACTGCGTATTGGGATTGGACGGCCTGCTCATAATAAAGAAGTTATTGACTATGTATTGCATCCACCCAGCAAAGCCGATCGGATCGAAATTGATTTAGGGCTAGCACAAGCACAAGCCGTGTTACCTTTACTTCTTAAAGGTGAAATTTCGAAAGCAATGCAAGCTTTGCATACCCTTCCGCAATAAAAGCTTGTTTTTACCTAAAAATTTTTAAATAATCACGTCGATACAAAATTATTCAACAAGGAATTACCATGAAATTTTTACCAAAAGCACTCAGTTGTGCTGCAATGGCTTTATTTTTAGCGACCCCTGGTTTTGCTCTGAAACAAGTCGAATGTCCACCTCTTTCTGCTATTCAATCGCATGCTAACTTTGTTCAAGCTCAACGCGCATTTGATAACATGTGGGCGATGAATGCTAATGCGTTCAAAAGTAACGGCAACGACTGGAACGTTATCTTAGGTGTGGATTTACCAGGTGTATCAACACCTCAGCAAGCCTTAGAGGCTGGCACGGCGTTTTACAAAAATCATGTAACTTTAAGTGAGCCATCACAGGCACGAGAAGAACGTGGTTACCAGATTTGCATCTATTTCCAAGGTGAGAAATCATTTGTGGTTGCTGTTAACCCACCTTTACTTATTGAAGGCCAGTTAAATAGCATTCGTAAGTTCATGAAATAAGTGCTGCCCTTAGATGCCCCGTTCTTTAGAAGGGGCATCTATTTCTTAACAAGCACAATCGATAACCTGCACACTCCTGCATAATTTGATACCATACTCCCCAATTTAAAATAAAAACGTCAAGTTAAGTCGCGAGGAATTCATGGGATTAAAATGCGGAATTGTCGGTTTACCCAATGTTGGTAAATCCACCTTATTTAATTGTTTAACAAAAGCCGGTGTTGATGCTGCGAACTATCCCTTTTGCACAATTGAACCCAATGTGGGGATCGTTCCCGTGCCTGATGCGCGTCTCGATGCACTTGCAGCCATTGTGCAACCCCAAAAGATTTTGCCTACTACCGTGGAATTTGTCGATATCGCAGGCTTAGTGAAAGGTGCTGCGCAAGGCGAAGGTTTGGGTAATAAATTTTTAGCACATATTCGCGAGACGGATGCGATTGTGCATATTGTTCGTTGCTTTGAAGATGAAAATGTTACGCATGTGAGTGGCAAAATTTCCCCAAAAGAAGATGTGGAAGTTATTAATACAGAACTTGCACTTGCAGATTTGGAAACGCTCGAGCGTGTCATGATTCGTACGCAAAAAAATGTGCGGGCCGGGGACAAAATCGCCACCGCCGAACTTGCTCTTCTTGGACGCCTTAAACTCCAATTAAATGAAGGTAAACCTGCACGCGCTTTAGAGTTTAGTAAGGAAGAAAAACCATTCATCCATTCACTTCACTTGCTAACCATGAAGCCCATGTTATTCGTGGGTAATGTGTCAGAAACAGGGTTTAAGAATAATCCGTATCTCGATGAGTTAACCGCAATTGCTCATGCAGAGCATGCAGAAGTTGTAGTGATTTGTGCCTCAATTGAAGCAGAAATTGCCGAGCTTGAAGACGATGAGAAAAATGAATTTTTAGCAGAACTTAATTTGAGCGAACCGGGTTTGGATCGTTTAATCCATGCCGGGTACAGATTACTGGGCCTTGATACTTATTTTACCGCGGGTGAAAAAGAAGTACGTGCTTGGACTATTCATGCAGGAGTCACAGCGCCGCAAGCCGCTGGAGTCATTCATACTGACTTTGAAAAAGGCTTTATCCGGGCTGAAGTGATTGCTTACAATGATTACATTCAATATAAAGGCGAACAAGGTGCAAAAGAAACGGGGAAATTACGTCTTGAAGGGAAAGAGTACATTGTAAAAGATGGGGATGTTATTCACTTCCGATTTAATGTTTAGTTTCATTACGTATTTTGGTTGAAGTTTCGGTTACGAGGTGTAAGGTGTCCCGGGTTACGCTTCGCTTCACCCGGGCTACATACGAATGACAGAACGTTGCGGCCAAGCGAGTAATTGTTCCAGGGTGAAGCGAAGCGTAACCCGGGAACAATTGTAACTACCGGCGTTGTCGAACAATTTCGTACAAACAAACTCCTGCAGCAACGGATACATTAAGACTACTAATGCGGCCCAGCATGGGGATATTGACCAACACATCGCAATGTTCACGTGTTAAACGACGTAATCCTTTTCCTTCAGCGCCTAAGACCAAGGCAATGGAGCCTTGCAACTTCAGATCATAGAGTGTTTCTTTCACGGCATCATCGGTGCCATAAATCCAAAAACCTGCTGTTTTAAGAATTTCTAGCGTACGAACAAGATTAGTAACTTGAATAAAAGGAACACTCGCCACTGCACCGCTTGCAACTTTGGTAACAGTCGGCGTGATACTTACTGCATTATCTTTGGGTGCGATAATCGCTGCCACCCCTGTTGCATCAGCAGTGCGAAAGATAGCGCCAAGGTTATGCGGATCTTGAACGCCATCCAAAACTAAAATTAACGCGGGTTGTGGCGCGGCTTGTAAAATTTCTTCAATGTTATTTTCGTTTAACATGCGCATTGGTTTGCATAGCGCTGCAATACCCTGATGGTTACCATCTTTAGTCATGCTGTCTAATACATCCCGTGACACATAGGAAATAGCAATGCCCTGCTTTTGACTTAGTTGTGCTAACCGTTGCGTTTTGTCATCACGACGTGTCTCTTGAACATACAAATGAAGTATGCGCGACGGATCGACAGTTAAGATGGATTCTAGGGAGTGTAGGCCATAAACCCACTCTTGATTCGCTTTCATAGTTATCGTTTTTTCTTTTTAGGCGTTGTTTTTTTACGCATTGGTTTTTTGTTTGCTTTACCCACTACTTTTCCACCGCTCTGGGCTCGTTCCGATTCTGGCAAAACAAAATTAATTTCACCTTGATCTAAATCCACTCGTGCAACTTGGATTTTAATACTATCGCCTAACTGATAACTACGACCCGCACGCTCTCCGTGCAAGGTGTGCTTGATCGAATCAAATTGGTAATAGTCTTCCGGCAAAGCACTAATGTGTACGAGACCTTCAACATAAATTTCTTTCAATTCAACAAAAACACCAAATCCCGTGACGCCAGAAATCCTGCCTTCAAATTCTTGACCCACTTTATCCATCATGTATTCGCATTTTAACCAATCTGTCACTTCTTCCGTTGCATCATCGGCGCGACGTTCAGTCATGGAGCAATGTTCACCCAACAATACTAATGAATTGTCATTCTCCATCTTCTTTTTACGAGCCAACACTTGTTTGATAGCACGATGGACAACTAAATCAGGATAACGACGGATAGGCGATGTAAAGTGAGTATACGCTTCGTAAGCTAAGCCAAAATGTCCCTTGTTATCGGGACTGTAAACTGCTTGGCTCATCGAACGTAACAATATAGTTTGAATCATTTGTGCATCGGGTCGATCTTTTACGACACGCAAAATATGAGCATAATCAGCCGGGACAGGAGCTCGGTGCGTCGGCATTTTCAAACCCATTTCTTGAAGGAAGCGTTGTAAATCGTGTAACTTTTCTTCCGTTGGACCTTGATGAACACGATAAAGTGCAGGCATTTCATTCTTGAATAAATATTCAGCTGTACTAATATTTGCGCAAAGCATGCATTCTTCAATAACCCGATGAGAAGTAAAACGCTCGTAAGGAATTATTTTTTCTATTTTGCGATCCGATCCGTAAACAATTTTAGTTTCAGGAATATCAAAATCAATAGCACCCCGACCTTGTCGGGCTTTATGCAAAGTATTAAATAAGGAATAGAGCGAAATAAGGTGCGGAACCACTTCGGAAAATCGATCGCGCACGCGCTGATCGTTTTTCTCCATCATCAAATGGACTTGTTTATACGTTAAGCGGGCTTTAGAGTTAATCACAGCTTCGCTAAATTTTGAACGCATGACTCGACCTGTTGGATGAATAGTCATCTCACAAACCATTACTAATCGATCAACATTAGGTCTGAGCGAACAAAGATTGTTGGATAAAGCTTCGGGTAACATAGGTATAACACGAGCAGGAAAATAGACGGAATTGCCGCGACGATGCGCTTCAACATCTAACGGTGTATTTTCTTTTACGTAATAACTCACATCGGCAATAGCAACATAAAGTGTCCATCCACCTGCTGGTCGTTCAACGCAATAAACTGCATCATCAAAATCTTTTGCATCTTCCCCATCGATGGTAACGAAAGGGAGATCACGTAAATCATTGCGACCACTTAACATCTCTTCAGTCACTGTAGGCGCAAATTGCGCAGCTTGGCTTTCTACATCTTCCGGCCAAATATACGGAAGTTCGTGATTTCGAATAGCGACATTAATTTCCATACCAGGTGCCATATGATCACCTAGAATTTCGATGACTTCGCCCAACGGACGTGAACTTTTACTGGGTTGCGCAGTAATGCCAACCACAACCATTTGCCCTTCTTTGGCATCATGAATAGCATCCAGAGGAATAAGGATATCTTGGCTAATTCGTTGATTTGCAGATTCGACATAATGAACGCCAGATTCTTGGCGCAAACGACCTACAATTTGCTGGGTATTACGCTCAAGCACTTCTACGATCATCGCTTCACGACGACCGCGCGTATCGATATTGGCAACACGAACTAAGACACGATCCCCATGGAATACATTGCGCATCTCACGCGGGCTCACGAATAAATCATCTCCACCGGAATCTTTTACGACAAACCCAAAGCCATCTTTATGACCAATTACACGGCCGGCCAGGACTTCCATTTTTTCTAAGGGGCCATAAGCGCCTTTACGATTTCTTAACAGCTGACCATCTCGCGCCATCGCAATTAATCTTCGACGTAAAGCTTCTTGCTCTTCTTCTGAAGATAATTTCAATTCATCAAGCAATTGAGGAAAAGTAGCAGGGCGGCCACGCTCGCCGAGATATTCGAGAATGTATTCTCGACTTGGAATAGGATGCGGGTATTTCTCAGCTTCCCTTTTTGCGAAGGGGTCTTTTTTATGTTTAATCTTTGCCATTTGAACCTATATTAACGTCCCAAACCTTCCCTATTGATTACTATTTTCTTTAATTCCATTTAATCTTCACCGAGCATAAGCGCTAAGTTTGTCCATTGCAACAATTCAGCAAAGATATTGTTATTGTACGAGATCAAGCAATACAATCGATATAAGGCTCTTTCATTACAACCATAAGGACTGTGTTATGCAATCTTTGGCTCGGATTATCAAATGCCTTATTCTTTGCACTGCCTTAAGTGCTTGTTCTTTCAACAATTCCGATCAAGTTAGACAAGCTGCCTGTAATAACTTAAAAAGTAAAATCATCTTCAATGCAGCGACCAGTGACACACGACGCGCCGAAATTGAACGCGCTCAACGCCCCCTCGATCAATATACTTACGATCGAAATTGTACTTAGGAATTTGCTGGGTTGCTTTAAGTTTTTAAGCTTAATTTGCTTCACATGGAAGCAAACCATCCCTAAACTGCGACCTGCCCCTTAATATGGGGGTGGGCTTGATAGTTGTGAATTTCAATATCGTCAAAAGTATAATCAAACAAGGAAGCCGGTTTGCGCTTGAAATGCAGCGCCGGTAGCGAATAAGGTTCGCGGTTAAGTTGGGTTTTAACTTGGTCTAAATGATTGAGGTAAATATGACAATCACCCCCCGTCCAAATAAAATCGCCGGGTTCAAGATTACATTGCTGAGCAATCATGTGCGTTAGAAGGGCGTAAGAGGCAATATTAAAAGGGACTCCTAAGAAGGAATCGGCTGATCGCTGATAGAGTTGACAAGAAAGCTTCCCGTTGGCGACATAAAATTGAAACAGTAAGTGACAAGGCGGCAAGGCCATTTCGTCTAATTCACCGACATTCCAAGCATTCACAATCAAGCGTCTTGAATCCGGATCTTGTTTAATCCGCTCAACCAATTGACTCATTTGATCAATGGTCCGTCCATCTTTGCCTCGCCATGCTCGCCATTGCTTGCCATAAACGGGTCCTAAGTTCCCTTCTGCATCCGCCCATTCGTTCCAAATACTGACCCCGTGCTCTTTTAAATAAGCAATATTGGTATCACCCCGTAAAAACCATAACAACTCATGAAAAATACTTTTAGTGTGCAATTGCTTGGTCGTTAGAAGCGGAAATCCCTCGTGCAGTGGGAAACGCATTTGATAACCAAACACACTCAGCGTGCCAACACCTGTACGATCAACTTTACGTACACCTTGATCTAAAATAAATTGTAAATAATTAAGATATTGTTTCATGAGACTTCTCAATTTTAGGATGTCGGCAATAAGCCCAAGCGATTAAAATAATACCAACGATCACCAAAGGTATGGATAAAAGCTGTCCTTCGGTCAGCCATCCAAAAGCAATATAGCCAATCTGCACATCAGGTTCTCTAAAAAACTCTACAAAAATACGAAACAGACCATAACATAAGGCAAACAACCCCGAAACTGCCCCCAGCGGTCGAGGTTTGGCCGAATAGAGCCACAAAATCGCAAATAAGATGATTCCTTCTAAGAAAAATTCATACCATTGCGAAGGGTGACGGGGTAGTGGGCCGCCGTTTGGAAAAACCATTCCCCAGGGTACATCGGTCACACGACCCCATAATTCACTATTAATAAAATTACCGACGCGACCTGCCGCTAAACCTAAAGGGACGGCAGGAGCAACTAAATCAACAAGGGCAAGTGTCGGCTTTTTGAGGATGCGAGCATAAATAATTAAAGCAATAATCACCCCTAATAAACCACCATGAAAAGACATGCCGCCCTTCCATGTTTGCAAAATAAGAAGTGGATTACGCCAAATCACTTCCCAATCATAAAATAAAATGTAGCCTAACCGCCCCCCAAGAATCGCGCCCATGGCAGCATAAAAAACAATGTCGGAGAGTTGATTCTGAGTAAAACCACGAGGGGATTGATGGATCCGCCATGCAAGAACGGCCCAACAGACAACAAATGCAACTAAATACATTAAACCATACCAATATACGGGCCACGAAAAAACATGGAAGGCAACTGGATCAATCGGGGGATACTGCAACATAGTTATCTTCCTGCTCGAATTAAATGACCTAAACCTGCGCGCTCGAGTGCTAATTCCATATGACAACGAATCATGACTGCACTTTCCATAGTTAGGACCTCTTGCAATAACTTGGCGGCTTTTTTATGCGTGATGTGCCTGATAATCCAGCGTATCCGTCCCACAGAGGAAGCATTCATGCTCAATGAGTCAAATCCCATAGCAATGAGTAACATGACAGAAGTTGGATCGCCCGCCATTTCACCGCAAATGCTGACGTGCTTTCCTTCTTGATGACCATTTTCCACCACTTGAATTAAAGCACGCAAAACTGCGGGGTGTAATGAATCATAAAGATTAGCAACTCGCGGATTATTACGATCTACGGCTAATAAGTATTGCGTTAAATCATTACTTCCTACGGATAAGAAATCGACGCGCTTGGCAAGTGCACGGGCTTGATAAACTGCAGACGGCACTTCAATCATCACCCCAATTTGTGGCATTTCAATTTTGCAACCTTCTTCACACACTTCCGCATAAGCCTTACGAATAAGCCGCATCGCTTCATCGACTTCCGTTACATCGGTGATCATGGGTAACATGATACGTAAATTATTTAAACCGACGCTGGCCCGCATCATGGCACGAAGTTGGGAAAGAAAAATTTCGGGATGGTCGAGCGTTATACGCATGCCGCGCCACCCCAAAAAGGGATTATCTTCTTTGATAGGGAAATATGGTAACGGTTTGTCACCCCCAACATCCAGTGTCCGGATAATGACAGGTCGGGGTGCAAAGGAAGATAACAATTGGCGATAAATAATGCGCTGCTCTTCACCGGAGGGAAATCGATCACGCATCATGAAAGGAATTTCCGTTCGATATAACCCCACGCCTTCAGCACCTGCTGACAAGGAAATACTTATGTCAGCACCTAAACCTGTGTTAACCATTAAAGCAATGCGATGGCCATCGCGTGTTAATGCAGGTAGATCACGCATTTCTTCTAACGCTGCATCTAATTTTTGCTCTTCTTCTAAGAGACGTTCAAATTCAGCTCGTAATGTTTGACTGGGTGAAACATAAATTTGGCCATAATAGCCATCGACAATAATTTCTTTTCCTTGCAATTCATAAATGGGGACATCACCTAATCCCATGACTGTAGGGACTTTCATGGCACGTGCTAAAATAGCCACATGCGAATTGCTCGACCCTTTACCGGCAATCATGCCAGCAAGGCAACCTTCTGGTACTTCAGCTAAATCATTAGGTGTTAAGACTTCGCCAACTAAAATTGTTTTATCGCTATATTTTGGTAAAGAACGGTCATTTTTTTGTAAGCAACCTAAAATGCGTAATCCTAAATCTTTAATATCTTCAGCACGATCACGCATATATTCATTATCAAGACTTTCTAAGCGGCGCACATGTTTACTGATGACGCTACGTAAAGCGCCGGAAGCCCAATTACCGCCGCGTATTTCTTGAGCCACTTCAGTTCCCAAATCGGCACTATCAAGAATTCGTTGATACACATCAAACAATGCCCGTTCTTCGGGGGGCAAGCTGGGATAAAGACGTTCACTCAATAAACGTAAATCTTCACGCACTATCGAAAAAGCATTTTCAAGTAATTCAATCTCAGTATTAATATCGTCAGGCTCGCGATCTGGAACAGAATCCAAATCAAAAGGCACGTAGACCGTTACACCCACACCAATACCAATGCCAGGCGCCCCCGGCACACCTGTGTAAACTAATTCATGACGTCTTTCTTTAGAAGTTTCTAATAGTTGGCTTAATGCCCCGGTTGCTTCCGCATGCGCAATAATCGCAGCGAGCTGTGTTGCTAAGGTGACAAGAAACGCTTCTTCTGCCTCATCATAACGTCGGGGTTCTTTTTGCTGAGCGATTAACACACCTAAGACTTGACGATGATAAATAATCGGAGTGCCTAAAAAAGCACGATAAGCTTCTTCTTTTACTTCTGCGATATGTAAAAAACGCGGATGCATTTTTGCATCATCAATATTGATGGGTTCTTCTCGCTCACCAACCAAACCGATTAATCCTTTATTGATGGGAACACGCACTTTACCTACAGCTTTTGGATTCAGCCCTTGCGTCGCCATCAAAACATATTCGCCATGCTGCCGATCGAGTAAAAAAATAGAACATGCTTCTGTTGCGAGCGCATTCGCAATGCGTTGCACCATAATATCCAGCGCTTCCCGAAAATCAGGAGCGCTTGTTACTTCTTGGATAATATGGCGCAAAATATTAAGCATCGGGTTTTTTTTCTGCCGTCAGTTGGATAAAGCGTTTCGATAAAACTATTTTAGCAAATTCCTTAAGGGCCATTACATAAACACGACGCTTAAAGGTGACAACCTGCCGCAAAGGATACCAATAAGAAACCCAGGCCCATGAATCGAATTCAGGATCTTCATTAGCTTGTAAATCGACTTTTGCATCTTTATTGGCTAGTTTCAATAAAAACCATTTTTGTTTTTGGCCAATACAGATGGGTTTTGCATAATGTCTGACTAATCGAGTCGGAAGACGATAACGGAGCCAACGCCTTGTGCTACCTAAAATTTCAACATCTTCTGGATTTAAACCAACTTCTTCTTTCAACTCTCTGTACATGGTTTCTTCAGGCGTTTCCTCTTCTTTCATCCCACCTTGCGGAAACTGCCAGGCAAGCATGCCAATACGTTTAGCAAAAAAAACTTGCCTATTATTGTTGACTAAAATTATTCCTACGCCATAGCGATAGCCCGCTTTATCAATCACTTTTTGTCACCTATAATATGTAGCCTTGATTGAGCGCCAGCGAAAATCAAGGTCAACAGATCAATAATTACACCCTGATTTTCGCTGGCGCTCAATCAAGGCTACATATTAAAAAAAGCACCATCGGGTATAAAATTGCCTTAGTAATTAAAAATGAGTGCGTTTTCACATACCGCATTGTTCCAAAATATTCTTGATTGAGCAAACGGATTCCCACATGCGTCGCGATTATTTACTAATCATGACAACGATGTTCTTTGTCCTTTTTAGTGTGTTTTTTTCATTATTACAGGGAAGCACAGCCATCCCTGTTCAAACCCTCTTGCTGCCTAATGCATTAGGTGAGTGGCATCCTGTTTTAAGCCAAATTCGTCTTCCAAGAACGCTCGGTGCTTTTGTAAGTGGTGGTTTACTAAGTTTGGCAGGCATTTTAATGCAACTCTTGTTACAAAATCCGCTCGCTGACCCTTATATTCTCGGTATTTCTGGCGGTGCTGCTTTTGTAACTTTATTAATGATGCTTTTTGCAACGACTGCATTCAGCATGGGTTTCAGTGCATTGATGGGTGCCTTACTAACCATTATGATGATTTTATTGTTTGCCAAAAAACATCGATGGCACTCCCATACTCTACTTCTTATTGGAATGGCGCTTGCTTGTATTTTTTCCGCAGGGATTAGTTTTATTTTAATTTTATCGCCCGATAAAAATTTACATAGCATGTTATTTTGGCTGACGGGAGATTTAAATGGACGTGATTTTCCTTATGGCGCGCTTACCGTGCTAAGCGGTGGTTTATTTATTTCGCAATTATTGGCACCCGGTTTTAATATTTTGGCACGTGGCGAAAGAGAAGCTTTAGTGCTGGGTTTAGCTGTACAACGTTATCGCATAGGGCTTTATTTTTTAAGTGCAGCACTCACTGCTACCGCGGTCACCCTAGCAGGATGCATTGGTTTTGTCGGCTTGATCATTCCCCATCTCACTCGCCGGCTGGTGGGCGTGGATCATCGTGTATTAATCCCTTTAGCAACCGCGCTTGGGGGTAGTTTAGTCGTCATTGCTGACACTTTAGCTCGCACACTTTTTGCTCCCACGCAGTTACCCGTTGGAATTGTCATTGCCTTTATTGGTATCCCTTTTTTTATTTGGCTTCTTCCTAAACCATCATGACACTTCGCATCAATGCTTTGACAATTAAACAAAACAAAACGATTTTGGTTGAGGATTTATGCTTGACCTTAAAAGCTTGCGAGATATGGGGAATTGTTGGACCCAACGGGTGCGGAAAATCAACGCTTCTCCATGCGCTTTGTAATTTACATAAACCCGATCAAGGCAATATTTTTTTGAATAATGAGCGTCTCGAGACTTTACATCCCAAGGCTGTTGCCAAGCAATTAGGTATTCTATTACAGGAATATCAACCGTTATTTCCGCAAACTGTTTTGGATTATTGTTTAGGTGCACGTTTTCCACATTTGGGTTATTTCGAGCGAGTAGCAAAGCAAGATAAAATGCTGGTCCAAATCGCACTCGAGCAAGTCGATTTATTAAAGCAGCAACAAAGAACGATCCATGAACTTTCAGGCGGGGAAAAACGTCGGTTACAAATCGCGAGTTTACTCGTCCAAGCTCCTACGATTTATTTATTAGACGAACCCACTAATCATTTAGATATTCATTATCAAATAAAAATTTTAAATTTATTTGCAAACCTCGCTCAAAATCAGCACGCCACTGTTATGATGGTTTTACACGATCTCAATTTAGTACAAGCATTTTGCAATCACGTATTGTTAATTTTTCCTGAAGGTAAAACCCTGCAAGGTGAAACCGCAGAAGTCATGACCGAGACGAATCTTTCATTGTTGTATCAACATCCGATTTATCAAGCACATCATGGCATGAGGCGTTTGTGGCAGGCTGGAACTTAGCCTCATGGAGAGGAAGTCATAGAAGCCATCGATGAAAACCATCTTGCCTTGCCCGTCATCTCAGCAATGCGTTAAAATGCCCAATCACTTCTTCCCTTGAGATTGCCATGATAATTGATGTGCTGGTAAATGGTGCAAATGGTCGGATGGGTCAAGCAACGGTTCAAGCATTGTTAGCCAACCCAAAATTTAGAATCGTCGGTCAAACGGGTCGGCAAGATCAGTTAGCGCAAACAATAAAAGCCACTAAGGCCAAAGTTGTCATTGATTTTACCGCGCCACAATCTGCCTTTGACAACACCCTCATTATTTTAAATTCAGGCGCCCATCCCGTGATTGGTACCAGTGGAATGACGCTTGAACAAATTGGTGATTTACAAAAAAAAGCAGAGGCTTTAAAACGCGGCGGTATTATTGCACCGAATTTCTCTCTGGGGGCAATGTTAATGATGAAATACGCCAAAGAAATTGCCCGTTATTTACCTCATGTTGAAATTATTGAAATGCATCATGATCGTAAGCTTGATAGCCCTTCAGGAACAGCTTTACGCACAGCTGAAGTGATTGCAGAGGCACATTTAGAAGCAGCTCATCAACCTCAGCAAGAAATCGTGGCAGGCTCGCGTGGCGCCAATTACAAAGGCATTCCTATCCATGCCATTCGGTTACCTGGCTTGCTAGCCCATCAGCAAATTATTTTTGGTGAGACAGGGGGCACACTAACCTTACGTCACGACAGCATCAGTCGAGAAAGTTTTATGGCTGGCGTTTTAATGGCGAGTGAAAAAGTCATGGGGATGAAACGTTTAGTTTATGGTTTGGAAAACATATTGGTTTAAATAAAAAGGGCGAGGTACGCCCTTTTTAACGTACGCTAAGATCTAGCCTTCACCTTTGTAAACAGGTGTTTTGTTACAGCAGGTCTTTGTGTAGCAACCTGTTACTGCCACGCTAGCCATCATTACCACTAAGATAATTCCTGCTAATTTTTTCATGACAACTCCTTGTAAGCTAGTTTCTAGCCTTCGCCTTTATACATTGGGGCTGGTTGGTCACATGTTTTGTTGCAGCAACCGGTAACTGCAACGGAAGCCATCATTACTGCTAAGATAATTCCTGCTAATTTCTTCATTGCTCAACTCCTTTTGTTTACTTAAGTAAAAACAAGATAACAGTTCTATTATAAGAAATGTGCGATGAGGTTGACCACTGGCAAAATTTGACCACCTGCCTTTTTATAATGCTTTCATCCCGCAAAACACACGTTATAATAAGAGATCTCTTATAAAAACAATGACTAATATGAAGTCACCTTCTCTAGAAAGACCCATAGGAATATTTGATAGTGGTATCGGCGGATTGACTGTCGCTCAAGCTATTGTAAAAATTATGCCCAAAGAAAATATTGTGTACTTTGGTGATACAGCGCACATGCCTTATGGCGAAAAATCTGCTGCTGCAATTCAAGCCTATGCGGTCAAAATTGCACATTTGTTGATTAGCCAAGACTGCAAGCTTATTTTAATTGCCTGTAATTCTGCATCAGCTGCAGCTTATGAGTTAGTCAAAGAGTACAGCGCGAGCCAATCTTTAGTGATGAATGTGATCGATCCAGTCGTGCGGTACATCAAGGAAAAGTATCCAAAAAAACGCGTAGGACTCATTGGGACCAGACAAACAGTCAATTCACTTATTTATAAAAAGAAAATTGACGAACTGAATTTAGGAATTCAACTATCGGCTTCTGCTACGAATTTACTGGCTTCAGCAATTGAAGAGTTTGGGAATCACGACATCATTGATGATTTACTCAGAGTGTATTTAATGCATCCCAACCTACAAAATATCGATGCCCTCGTGCTTGCTTGCACGCATTATCCAATCATTAAAGATAAAATTTCTAACTATTACCAAAAACCAATTGAACTAATCGATTCGTCGGACATCGTTGCGCAAGCAGTCAAATTAAAACTAGAACAGTGCAACTTATTAAATCACGATGGCAACAGCAAAAAATCATTTTATGTCTCCGACTACACTGATACATTTGCAGCGAACGCAAAATTATTTTTTGATGAAGACATTTCACTAGAACATTATCCCCTTTGGGATTAGCTTTACACTCATGAATTATAATCACGCTTATCACGCCGGTAACTTTGCCGACGTTTTGAAACATATTGTTCTCATTGGACTCTTTGACGCCCTGCTTCGCAAAGATAAACCGTTTTGTTATTTAGACACCCATGCTGGGCGCGGCTATTATGACTTGTCGAAAATGGCGCAGAAGACACAAGAATATGAAGAAGGCATTTTAAAAATTCTTGCTGAAGACAATCCACCGCTCCTGGTGAAAAAATATTTACACGCTGTCCGTGAACTGAATCAAGAATTAGCGGGCTCTAATCAATCACCCTTAAAATTTTATCCTGGTTCGCCACTTCTCGCCCAGCGTTTTAAACGAGAGAGTGATTCATTAATTGCTTGTGAATTACATCCCGAAACCTTTCAATTTTTAAAAAGTAGTATGACGGGGATTACCCAAGTTGCAATTCATCATATTGATGGTTATCTCGGATTAAAGGCTTACCTGCCGCCGAAGGAACGTCGAGGTTTAATTTTAATTGACCCACCTTATGAAAACCGGGATGAATTTAAGAACATTATTGCAGCACTTAAGATTGCGCTAAAACGCTTTGACCATGGAATTTACATGGTTTGGTATCCAATTAAAGACCCTTACCAAGTTCTTTATTTTAAAAAACAGTTGCAAACGCTTGATCAGACTATCCTCATGATTGATTTTACAATTCACCCCCCAATCGCCCAGTTTCTTAAGGGTTGTGGCTTAGCGATCATTAACCCGCCTTATGGATTTCAACAAACAATCAATCAGTTATTGCCCTGGCTTTGGAATGCTTTAACAATCAATCATCAAGGAGGCTATTCCACCTATTTGCTAAATTCAGCGGTAAAATAATAGGTGAGTACTTATTTACGGACGAGGGGCCTCATATGAAAAAAATAATCTTATCTGCTTTAGCATTATGTTTCTCGATAACGTTCCTTATAGGCTGTACTAATCGTGATATGGGCACTGTAGGCGGCGCCGCTTTAGGGGGTGTTGCAGGTAGCGCATTAACCGGTGGTAGCGCACTTGGTACAGTTGCAGGCGCCGTTGGTGGCGGATTAATCGGTCGATCTGTTTCAAATTAAAATCCAGCTTAATAAAAATTAAGCCTGCTTTTGCAGGCTTTTTTTTTATTAGACTTTAATGCTATTCTCATCTCCCCTTGATGATGAGACAAATCCTATGATAGTCGTGGGTAGTGAAGCACCTGATTTTACCTTACTGACCGATACGGGCGAAACCGTAACTTTAAGTAAAGTAGCAGGCAAGAAAGTTTTATATTTTTATCCCAAAAACAATACGCCCGGTTGCACGAAAGAAGCATGTGATTTTCGCGATCGAATTGATGTCTTTAAAAAAGAAGGGGTCGAAGTCTTTGGTATTTCCAAAGATAACCAACAAAGTCACGCCAAATTTAAAACCAAATATGGTCTGCCTTTCACTCTATTAGTCGATGATCAAGGCAATGTGTGTGAACAGTACGGCGTGATTAATAAAAAAAGTTTATTTGGTAAAACTTTTTTAGGCATCAAACGCTCTACTTTTTTAATTGATGAACATAATATTATCCGCGCCATTTGGCGTGGTGTGAAAGTACCCGGGCATATCGAGCAGGTTATTAATGAATTCAAGTAAACCTATTAAAACAGCCATCAATCCAACCCGTTCCCAAAATTATCCAGAATGGTATCAGCAAGTCATCAAAGCTGCGGATATGGCAGAAATTTCTCCTGTGCGCGGCTGTATGATTATTAAGCCCTGGGGTTATGCTTTGTGGGAAAATATTCAAACCATTTTAAATGGTCAATTCAAAGCAACGGGACATAAAAATTTATATTTCCCTTTGCTTATTCCAATGAGTTTTATGCAAAAAGAAGCAGAGCATATCGAAGGGTTTGCGAAAGAATGCGCCGTCGTTACGCATTCACGTCTTGTTAAAGATGAAGACGGCAAACTTATTCCGGGTAGCCCCTTGGACGAACCTTACATCATTCGTCCCACCTCAGAAACCATCATCGGTGATGCCTTTTCAAGATGGATTCAATCCTATCGTGACTTACCGTTACTCATCAATCAATGGGCTAATATTGTTCGCTGGGAAATGCGTACGCGAATTTTTTTACGGACCACTGAATTTTTATGGCAAGAGGGTCATACAGCGCATGCGACCGCCGAAGAAGCGCAGCAAGAATCCTTAATGATGTTAGATTTATATGCAAACTTTGCTCAAAACTATTTAGCTATTCCAGTTATAAAAGGTGAAAAAACAGAAAGTGAACGATTTCCTGGCGCGGTTAACACGTATACGATTGAAGCCATGATGCAGGATAAAAAAGCATTGCAAGCAGGTACTTCCCATTTTCTTGGTCAACATTTCTCGAAAGGATTTCAAATTAAATATTTGAGCGCAGCAGGTAAAGAGGAATTCGCCTGGACGACCTCTTGGGGGGTTTCAACGCGGTTAATCGGTGGATTAATTATGACGCACAGTGACGATAATGGTCTTGTGTTACCGCCAAGAATTGCACCCCTTCACGTTGTGATCTTACCTATTGCCCATAAAGAAGAAGATAAAACGAGTGTCTATCAATATTGCTCTGAGCTTGCCGCTCAATTACGTGAGATAACTTATCATGAAGGTAAACTCCAAGTTGAGATTGATGCTCGCCCATTAACCGGTGGAGAAAAAGCGTGGAGCTGGGTGAAAAAAGGCGTTCCGCTGCGCGTTGAAATTGGAAACAAAGAATGCGCTCAACAAAGTGTTTTTCTTGGTCGTCGCGATAAAACTTATCAAGAAAGAACCAGTGTTAATCGTGATGAATTCGTTGGAAGTATCGTTAACATCCTTGATGAAATGCAAAATAGTTTACTTGAACGCGCCCGTGAATTTCGTCAAAGCAATACCCAATTCATATCGAGCACGAAAGCATTTTATGAATTCTTTGAAAAAGAAGGAGGCTTTGCTGAAGTGTATTGGGATGGTGGAGATGAGTTGGAAAGTAAATTAAAACAAGATTTAGGCGTCACCATTCGATGCATTCCATTTGACGATGGTCGATCTGGCCCTTGTTTATTTACAGGTAATCCAAATGGGAAATTAGTTGTATTTGCAAAATCATATTAGCTTCTTAAATTTAGGCAAAAATAAGACTTAATAGATGAATTACTTTGTTAAAACTTTGATATCTCTCTCCGGTTTACTATTAATAGGTGCAACAATGGCCGATGCTCATTCCCTTAATAAGCGCTTCGTTCCCAAGCTTGGACAATCTGTTAATTTTTTAGGTTTAGGAACGGTTGAGTTAGGTCGTGATTGGGGTATTGCAGGTACAGAAAGTTTACATCCCAGCGAAGAAATTGCTCAAGCAGTCTTAGAAGCAGCCATAGATCGCGGCTTTGATATAATCGATACTGCCTCTTCTTATCAGTTAAGTGAAGAAAGGATTGGCCGCTACATACCGCGTAATGAACACAACTATCTCCTGATCACCAAGCCAGGCGAGCATTCTATTAAAGCGAGCGATCCGCGTTGTAAGGTTAAATCTTATGATCACATTTATTGTAAAAAGCCGGGGGGTATTTATGATTTTAGTAAAGCGGCTATTCTTAACGATATCAATATTAGTCTCGAGAAATTAAAAGTTTCACAATTAGATATTGTCTTACTCCATCTTGCGAATGAAACTGCTGTTGAAATCTTAAAAAAAGGTGAAGCCTTACAAACTTTACATGAATTAAAAAAAGCCGGGAAAATACGCTTTATTGGTGTTTCAGTAAACGGAGACGCACTCGATCTTGCGATTAAAGAAAATATTGATGTCATTGAATTTGAATACAGTCTTATTAATCGCAACAATGAAAAATATATAAAGCTTGCTCATGACAAAGGGATGGCAGTGATCATTCGCGGTGGATTAGGCACGGGCTTATTAACTTCAGCCGTTGCAAAACACCTTGACGATCCTAATTTACCTTATGGAAATAAAATTCGGCATTTAATGAAATTAGTAGATGGTAATTATGATAAATTAACGCAACTCTCACTCGCATTTTTATATCGAAATGAAGCGATTAGTACAGTCATTGTCGGCGCCGATCGCGTCTTTTATGTGGATAAAGATATTCAATTACTAAACACATTTAACAACAATGAATTGCTTGATAACGCAATCCGTATTGCGGATCATTACCCGACCCCTGAACAATTCACTGAAGCCATGGGGGAATATTATTTTAATGACAGCGTCTCGTCTAATTAAACGGATGGTTTTTCAGCTTACAAAGGGTTTTCCTAGCCTACTGAATAATACGTTGCTGCTTCACGGGATTGTATAAGCTGAAAGCATTTTTATTTACAATCTTCGAATGGAACTTAGACCCATTAATTTAAATGGCTCTTACAACATCGCTAGTTCAACTACAAAAACTAAAGCTAGCTTGACAAAATCAGTCATTTTATCAAATGAAACTTTTTCAAAATTATCTTTATCAGTATAACGAAAAGGCGTTCCTCCTTCATCTCGCGTTGTAGAGACAGGATAGGCAACTCGATTATTATTTTGGTACCACACCATGTGATCGCTACAAGCAAATCCGCAACGTACTGCACTCACAGGCAACTTAAGATAAATGGCGACAAGATCAGCGAGGAACGTTGTTAGGGCAGCATCGGTTGCATCATCCACCAAGCCAATGCCAATTTCATTTTTTTGTTTAAACCCAGTTTGATCCAGATGCAACACGGCATCGATATTTTTATTTTGACGATTGAATTGTTCAACAACACTTTGCACGCCCAATTTACCTGCCTCACTCCCGGCATACCATATAAAGTAAATCGACTTATCGAAAGTAAAGTTAGAAGCCAATAATATTCGTGCTGTTTGTAATAGCGTTACTGTGCCTGATCCATTTACATTAGCGCCTGGTTGAAGCATGCGACCGCTTTTTAATGTGTCAAAAGGTGTACCCAGGATAATGACGGGCACACCGTCTTTGGGGCCCAGACGTAGTACGATAGAAGGTTGCTTGTCGTGATTGAGTGTTGCTAAACGTGACACTTCGACATCTGTGCGTGGAGAATCAACAATCCATTCTGTTAACCATTGTTGAATTAATTTGGCAGCTTTCATTCCTTCTGCAGAATTAACATAACGGTCGGCTAAATTCGTTAATTGAAATAATTGTTGCTGCATTTGCAATGAATCTATTTCGTTAAATAACGGAGGAACTTTCTCTTGAGATTTAATTTTATACCGTCTCGTAAAGTCACTGGGGTGAGAATTTAACTTAAAATTTTCTAAAAAATTTTCAACACCATTTTGTCCTTGCAAGTTATATTGATGCCAACTTGCAGTGACATTCATAAAACCTTGACACTCTTTCCGCGCAGCTAACCGCATTTGTTGGAAAGTCGCTAATTTATTAACTTGAATTAGCCGTAAATTATCTTTTTCACCTAATATTTCATAATTAAATTTTTTCGAGAGTAAACAACGTGACACAACAAGAATTTGTTTTTTGTCCAAAGCCAGGGAAGGTAAAGCAAGACAAAAGAAAAATACAACCAAGATTATTTTTTTAAGTATATTTTGCATAGGGTGTGCCTCATCATCGCATCCCAACTCTACCCTCATCGCACTTCCGCTACAAGCCGCTGCCCCTCGATTTCGCTGCGTCTTTATGCTACCCTCTAGCGCAAATTTCGTGCTTATTGAAAAGGATAACCAGATGCCCATGAATGAACTTAAATCAACGATTGAAAAATTATCTGCTAAAGGTAAAGGTATTTTAGCAGCCGATGAAAGCACGGGCACGATAACTAAGCGCTTTGAAGCTGTAGGTATCGAACCGAATGAACAATCCCGTCGTGATTATCGTGAATTGCTCTTGAGTACACCGGGCTGCAATCGATTTATAGCTGGGGTTATTTTGTTTGAAGAGACACTTAATCAAAAAACCGAAGCTGGAATACCTTTTCCAGAGTTTTTACGACAAAATGATATCTTACCTGGTATTAAAGTTGATAAAGGTCTCATTCATCTTGCTAATACCCGCGATGAAAATATAACCCAGGGCTTAGATGGACTGCCAGAGCGTTTAGCTGAATATAAAAAGAAAGGCGCAACCTTTGCTAAATGGCGTGCGGTGTATACTATTTCAAAAGATTCACCGAGCAAACTTGCCATTAAAACTAATGCAGAAGTCTTAGCTAGATATGCTGCAATTTGCCAAGAGCAAGGCATTGTACCTATCGTTGAGCCGGAAGTATTGATTGATGGTGATCATACCCTAGCTCAGTGTGAGATGGTAACTGAGCCCGTTTTACATGCACTTTTTAATGCCTTATACCGCCACCACGTTCAGTTAGAGTATATTGTTCTCAAGCCAAGCATGGTTATCTCTGGTAAAAGTTGCCCACAAAAAGCGAGTGTTAAAGAAGTCAGCGATGCCACCTTACGTATTTTACGCCGTACAGTTCCTGGTGCTGTGCCTACCATCAATTTCTTATCGGGTGGTCAAACTTCTGAACAAGCCACTGCACATTTAAATGCAATGAACCAAGCTGGAGCTTTGCCTTGGAATTTAAGCTTCTCCTATGCTCGAGCACTACAAGAATACTGCATGAAAATTTGGGAAGGCCAAGCCAAAAATAAAACAGCTGCGCAAAAAGAATTTTTCAAGCGCGCGAAACTAAATAGCTTAGCAGCTGAGGGTAAATATACTGAAGCCATGGAAAAAGAAGACATTTCCTTCGCAGCCTAACTTTAATCATCGATGAGCATGCGAACCTTATGCATGCTCATTCGGCAGGATGCCTGACACCAATCAAAAGGATAGTGATATGATTTCAATTACAACGATTGATGCTAAAGAAGAATTTTCCGAACTCATCAATCGCGTTCATCATGGTAAAGAGCGTGTTTTACTGACTAGACGAGGTAAAGATGTTGCAGCCATAGTGCCAATTGAAGATTTACTATTACTCGATGCTTCGCAAAATAAAAGTGATCTCCAAGAAGCTGTTGAAGCATTGAAAGAAGCACGCCATCAAGGCACCATTTTATTGGATGAGTTTAAGAAAGAAGTAACCTAAATATGGTTACGACACCCTACCACATCAAAATAGCGCCCGCCGCACATCGCCAACTCCGCGCCCTATCCACTAAATATCAAAAGCTCATTATCAAATTGCTTGATGCACTAAGCTTTAACCCCCGCCCACCGGGTGCAAAAAAGATTGAAGGGATGACGGGACTTTATAGTGAAGACGTCCCGCCCCTCCGTTTAATTTACAAAGTAGAAGAGCAAGAAGTATTATTGTTGCTCATCAAATAAAAGACTCAGTATGATAGGGACTCACGGTAGCTTGAAAAAAGCACGCAGCATGATAAGCCCAGGTGTGAAGGCTCCTTGGGTTGCAGGCTACGTGCCTCCGGGCTATCTTTATGCCACCTTTTATATAAAAGGAAAGATTTCATGAGAGCATGGATGCGCTATGGATTAACTATCTTATTATCTTGTCTAACGTGTTCGGAAACTCTATTGGCTTGTACGGATATTCGCGTCACCGCGAAAGACGGTACGGTGCTGATTGCCCGCAGCATGGAATTCGCGCTTGATCTGCAATCAAATTTAATGAGTTCCAATCGCGGTAGATTATTTAGTGCTGCATCTCCTACCGGTGCTGCAGGTTTAACGTGGCAAGGTAAGTTCGGTTATGTTTTTTTGAATGGATTAAACATTGACATGGCTGTCGATGGGATGAATGAAAAAGGCTTATCGTTTGGGGCGCTTTACTTACCCAGCTTCGCCTCTTATCAATCGGTACCTGTGGGGGGCGAGAAGCAAGCCTTACCTTATTATAATTTAGGCGATTGGATTCTTAGTAATTTTGAATCGGTAGAACAAGTAAAAAATGCAATTGGAAAAATTTATGTTTATGCCTCTCCGATCCCTGGAATGGGCGATACCATCTTTCCTCTCCATTTTTCTGTTTATGACGCACAAGGCCGCGGGTTAGTCATTGAATATGTCGGTGGCAAATTAAAGATGTATGATAATACCGTCGGTGTCTTAACTAATTCCCCGACTTATGACTGGCATCTCACCAACTTAAATAATTACGTGCACCTCACCCCTAAAAATCCACACCCTGTGGTTGATAACGGCATTACCTTCGCAGCAACGGGCCAAGGATTTGGTATGATTGGTTTGCCAGGTGATATCAGTCCTCCTTCGCGATTTGTCAAAATGACAACCCTATTGAATGTTGCGACGCAACCCCTCGATGCAGCGGGAGCCATTAATCTGAGTGAACATCTTATGAATAATGTTGATATCCCCAATGGACTTGCTCGGGAAGATGATGGCAACAAAGTAACGACTGAATCAACCGAATGGGTGGTGTTCAAGGATTTAACGCATCGGGTCTTTTACTTTCGAACCTATACCAATCTTGCACTACGCGGTGTCGTCCTCGATAAAATAAATTTCGAAGGGAATGCCCCGCGGTTAAAAATGCCGATTGCAACTCCGCCAATGATCCAAGATATGACAATGAATTTTAACGGTGCGACGATTCGATAATTAAATGAAGGTGGATAGGCTGTTCTATCCACCTTCAACAAGATTAGAAAGGAAGCGCTATGTTAAAAAAATGCTTGGCGTTATTTTTACTTTGCAATGCAGCCCTGGCAGCTGATGCGAATAATCCTCGGTGGCAGTTTGATATTGCGCCTTATCTTTGGGCCATGAATATGAATGGACGCATCGCAAGTGGTCCTGTGACCGCTCATATTAATCAAAACTTCAGTGATATTTTGCGCGAATTTGATGGGGGAGGCATGCTGTTCTTGCAAGCACACAAAGGTGCCTTTGGTTTATTTGGCAATGCTTTGTATGCGGTTTTAAGCCAAAGTAAAGATGTCCGTACTTTTGATGCCAAATTGAAAACCCGCTTTGGTCTTTTCGCAGGCGGTTTATCCTATATTATCTTTCAAGAAGTTTACAAAAACTCTCGCTTGCAACTTGAGCCCTATATTGGAGCTCGGTATACGATGAATGATGCAAGACTCACCATTGCCTCACTTGCCGGGAGCAATAACCAAAGCTGGACCGATCCGCTCATTGGAATGCGTTTAAATTACGATATCAATCAAAATTGGGTAACGCTTTTTGCCGGTGATATCGGGGGCAAAAATACATCTACGCAATATAGTTATGATTTACATGCATTTGTAGGATACAAACCCAGTAGTTGTGCGCTTAGGCAAACTAGTTTTTATTTAGGCTATCGTTACCTCTATCAACATTACGATCGAGGTGAAGGGTTGACCCGCTTTGAATGGAATATGCGTTTATTTGGTCCTGTATTAGGCGTCAATTTTAATTTTTAACTGCCTTAGAATGCGTGCTTGATTCTTAGATAACCCCCATCCTCTCCGATTTAGATGTAGGTTAAACTTATATCTTCATGCGCCTGAAACTTCTTTAATCTTCACATTGATTACAATGATCCCCTGGTGGGGATTCCACTTTACGCGCGACTAATACACTACCGGTAATGGGATTTGGACGAAAAACTGTGCATCCTTTTAAACCTAACTCATAAGCTTCCGTATAGACATTCTCTAAATCCGCAAAAGGAAAAGTCTCGGGTAAATTAATGGTTTTAGAAATGGCATTATCAATGTAAGGCTGAACAGCCGCTTGAATTGCCAAATGTTCTTTAGGCGTTAGGGCATCAGTATCAATCCAGGCTGGAGGTAACCCCACGTTGCCATTTTCTTGCCAGCGTTTTAAAGCATAATCTTTAACTTCAAAGGTGAGGATATCGCCGTTCGCCGCCCGTACATGACGATCGTAATCGCCTTTAAAAATCGGTTCGATTCCATTTGAAATATTATTGGCTAAGAGACTAATAGTTCCTGCAGGCGCAATAGTATTATGATGGGAATTGCGAAGACCATTGTGTTTGATTGCGTTTAACAGACTCGAATCCAGCCGTCTCACAAAATCTCCCTCGAGATAAGCCTTTTCAAATAAGGGGAACGAACCTTTTTCACGTGCAAGTTCAATTGATGTCGCCCAACTTACGTAGGCGACGCGTTTCATCATTTCTTCTGCAAACTTACAAGACGCAGGGCTTCCATAAACAATGCCTAACATAACCATCGCATCGGCTAAACCTGTCACCCCTAGTCCTAGTCGGCGGGTCGCAAGCGCTGCGTCCTTTTGGACTTCGAGCGGATAATGGGATACGTCGACAATGTTATCTTGAAAGCGCACCCCGAGCGCTACGGTTTCCTCAAGTGCCGACCAATTGAGTTGTGCTTGGTCGGTAAAAGCGCCAACCACAAATTGGGTTAAATTCACGGCACCTAAATTACAGGCACCGTAAGCAGGGAGAGGAATCTCCCCGCAGGGGTTGGTGGCATTAATTCGCTCACAGTAATAAAGTGGATTTAACCGATTAATCGTATCGGCAAAAAGGACCCCAGGTTCTGCGTAGTTGTAAGCTGAAGTAATAATTTTCTTCCAAAGTTCACGTGCCTTCACCACTCGGTAAATACGACAAGGTACATCCATTAAAGATTGACCCCATTGGCGATAGACAATAGAGGAAGGTAAAGTTTTTCCTTCCTCCTCAAGAGGAAAAATCAAAGGCCAATCATCATCTCTTTTAACGGCTTGCATAAAAGCATCGGAAACCATTACGGACACATTAAAGTGACGCAAAGCTTGGGGGTCACTTTTGGCTGTAACAAACGCTTCAATGTCAGGATGATCGCAGCGCATGACGCCCATCATCGCTCCCCGCCTTGCACCGGTTGATTGCAATACGCTGCAAGTGGTGTCCCAGATGCGCATGAATGAAACTGGACCTGAGGCCGTGAGGCCTGTTTTCTTCACCCAATCGCCCTTCGGCCTCAGCACCGAGAAATCGTAACCCACCCCACCCCCTTGTTGCAGGGTTAGTGCGCCTTCTTCTAAAGCATCAAAAATCCCCCTGATTGAATCAGAAGGTATATCCATAACGAAGCAATTAAAAAGGGTCACACGATGGGCGGTGCCAGCACCGGCAAGGATTCGGCCTCCCGGTAAAAAGCGAAAATTTTCAAGGAGATGATAAAAAGCTTTTTCCCAATGGGTGCGCTCAGATGGCGCTTCTGCTAAAGTCACTGCGCGTGCTACTCGCCGCCACGTGTCTTCAATGGTTTGATCTATAATGGTTTCTTCACGACGATAGCGATATTTAATATCCCAAATCGTCGTAGAAATCGCTTCTTGGAGAATGGGGTTCATTTTCTTATTTTACCATGCCTGTCTTTTCGGCTTTTTTCCCTATTTTTCTTTAAGCCCTACCCCTTGAAGCATTTCTTATCGTCCCTATATATAAGCAGAGCCTAACCATTGGGTTTGGCCCTGATAAAAGATTCATTAAACAGAAAGGAGAGATAAATAATGTCTTCCAAAGCTACTAAAAGAATTCGTCCCTTATCGGACCGAATCATTGTCGAGCCAAAAGAATTAGAAACAACAAGTGCGGGCGGAATTGTTATTCCAGATACAGCCTCTGATCGTGAAAAACCAATGGAAGGAACCGTGTACGCCGTTGGTACCGGGCGTTACATTGATGGTAAACTTCAGCCACTCCAAGTTAAAGAAGGTCAGCAGGTTTTATTTGGTAAATATGCTGGCACCAACATCAAATTAGAAGGTAAAGAATATCTCGTCCTGCGTGAAGAAGATGTTATGGGCGTGCTTGAATAAGTTTAACTCGAAAAATAAAGGGGAACATCATGGGTGCAAAAGAAATTGTCTTCAGTGAAAATGCCCGTCAAAAGATGGGAGAAGGCGTTAGAGAATTAGCAGAAGCCGTTAAAATTACGATGGGTCCACGTGGACGAAATGTGGTTATTGATCAATCTTACGGCGTACCATTAATCACCAAAGACGGTGTAACGGTCGCAAAACAAATTGAATTCAAAGAAAAATTTAAGAACATGGGTGCACAGTTACTTAAGGACGTTGCATCGCATACTTCTGATGAAGCAGGCGATGGCACAACGACTGCAACTGTATTAGGTCATCAAATTTTTGCTGAAGGCTTAAAATTAGTTGTCGCTGGCTACGATCCGATGGATTTGAAGCGCGGCATTGATAAAGCAGTAGGCTATGCTGTAGAACAATTGAAAAAGCTTTCTGTACCTTGCAAAGATGATAAAGCAATCGCTCAAGTTGGTACTATTTCTGCTAACTCTGATGAAGCCATTGGCCGCACCATTGCTGATGCGATGGCAAAAGTAGGTAAAGAAGGTGTTATCACTGTTGAAGAAGGCTCTGGTTTGGAAAATGATTTAGCTGTGGTTGAAGGGATGCAATTTGATCGTGGTTATCAGTCCCCTTACTTCATTACCAACCAACAAAATATGTCAGTTGAAATGGATAATCCTTACATCCTTATCACCGACAAGAAAATTTCTTCGATCCGTGATTTATTACCTATTCTTGAAGCAGTCGCTAAATCTGGACGTCCATTATTGATTATTGCTGAAGACGTTGAAGGTGAAGCGCTAGCAACATTGGTTGTGAATCATATGCGTGGCATCGTTCGAGTTTGCGCAGTAAAGGCACCCGGCTTTGGTGATCGTCGTAAAGAAATGCTGCAAGATATCGCAACATTGACCAAAGGTCAGGTTATTGCTGAAGAAGTGGGTCGCACCTTAGAATCCGCAACCTTAGCCGATTTAGGTTCTGCAAAACGCGTTCATATCACTAAAGACAACACCACCATCATTGATGGCGCCGGTGAAAAAGGTGATATTCAAGATCGTATCAAGCAATTAAAAGGTCGTGTTGACGACACCTCTTCTGACTACGATCGTGAAAAGTTGCAAGAACGTATTGCTAAATTAGCAGGCGGCGTTGCTGTCATTAAAGTAGGTGCAGCTTCTGAAATCGAAATGAAAGAAAAGAAAGCCCGCGTTGAAGATGCTCTACATGCAACACGCGCAGCTGTCGAAGAAGGCGTTGTACCAGGTGGTGGTGTAGCTTTAGTTCGCGTTATGCAATCCTTGAAGGATTTTAAAGGCGATAACGAAGCACAAAGCGTTGGCGTACAATTAATTGCACGCGCACTTGAAGCACCTTTACGCCAAATCGTTACCAACGCGGGTTACGAAGCTTCCGTTATTCTTCATAAAGTTGTTGAAGGTAAAGGTAACTATGGCTTCAATGCTGCAACAGGCGTTTATGGCGATATGTTAGAAATGGGTATTTTGGATCCAACCAAAGTAACCCGCACAGCATTACAACAAGCAGCATCTGTAGCCGGTATGATGATTACCACAGAATGCATGATTACCGATTTGCCGAAAGAAGACGCTCCAATGGGCGGTGGTCACGGCGACATGGGTGGCATGGGCGGCATGATGTAAGCGTCAAGCTTTGCAAAAAACCCCGCTTTCCGCGGGGTTTTTTTTAACCTTAACCGCGATGCTCTACCAAAAGGATTTTCAAATGGCTTCACCTTCCCTCTACATTATTGACTTTGATTTCACCGTCACGACGATCCATATGCACCATCGTTTATGCCAAGCTATTGGGATGCGATTAGTTGACGCTCAAGATTTTGAAGCATTATGGGAACTGGTCAAAGACATTCCGCCAACGGGATCAGCCGAACTTTGGCGCACGCTGATATCAACGATAGAAAAGAACGGTCACTTAGTTGCGATTGCCTCCTTCAGCGAATTCCCGACACTAATCATCCGTTACTTTCAAGAAGTGATTGGCATTAAAAATATAATGGTTGAATCATGGCTGCCACGCCCAGGACAAATTTCCAATAAGAATGAACATATTCGTTTCATTAAACGTCGTTTGAACTTTCAAGGTGAGAATGAATGCATCACGCTCATTGATGATGATGAAAATAATTTGCATGCAGCAGCACAAATGCACTACCACACAATAAATGTTTTACCTGGTGATCCCAGTGGAAGACACATTCAAATGATTTTAGAAAAAATCCCAACCCTTTAATTACAAATCTCTTCTTAATTCCGATTCATCCCAGGCAATGCGTAACGGATCGTTGAGGTCTAATTCTTGAATACCTTGCAGTAAACTTTGCTTAGCATATTGAAGGGCTGCCGCCATAATTTCTTTTTCTTTTACGGTTAATTCTGGTTTATCTGCCCATGTTCGCGCGGCTTTAAAATGCCGATGAAATTCAGCAAAAATTGCATTGCGTTCTGCGGGTGTTTTATCTGCTCGCATCTTCACAAATGTTGCGAAAGGGGTAGTTGCATAACGCAAATGTTGGGTGGCGGTAAGTAGTTGAATGATATGGCTCGTCATGAGACTGGGCGTTTTTGATAAATAAAATTTATCGATTAAAGATTGTATTTCATTATCCTGATAAGAAAACGGACCCCGCTGTAATGCCGCTTCGGGCTCATCTAACAAAAAATCTTTAAAATTTCCTTTGTTATCAACCATCTCAATTTTCTCCGCCTTACTCTTCTTTCTATTATAGTAGGGTCCCTACACTTATTGGAGAACTTCCGTCAACAGAAATTTATGATTTATTTGATGGCCTTAAGGCATTTTTAAGGAGACTTACCTATTTTTAAGGTAATGCTTCATAAAAATTGAGGGTCATAATGAGTCAGAATCATTCAGCCAAGTTAAACTTAACGGCTTTAAGAAATGAAGAGTTGGGCTCCCATTTTTACAAGGGGAAAGCTTTAGGTCAGGGCGCGTTTGGCGAAGTCACTCTCATGGAATATGATGGACAGTCATTGCAAGCTAGCCACCCCGATCTCCATTCACTTCTGATCCAAAGAGGCGGCAAATTTGCAGTCAAAAAATTAAAAAAACCGCCTGGAATTTCCTCTGCGGAATGGGCTAATGCACAAGCTGATTTTGAACGTGAACGAAATTTAGTGGTTGAATATTCTGAAGCGTACCTGAACTCCAATTCACAACAAGAAAGTAAATTGCCTGTGGGGATAGCTGCAACCATTGCAGGTGTACCGTCGATCATCTTTGATTATTTACCGTGTGAAGGCAACATGGAGTCCTTCTTTGGCATGTTGCAAGCTAACGCACATGTAGGAAGAAACCGAGCTAACTTGGGTGTGAAATATGGTCAAATGATGTATGACGCTTATGAAGGTTTAGCACAATTGCATGCTGAAAATATCCTCCATTTGGATTTTTCACTGCGAAATTGCTTGCCACTCTTTGGCAATCCTGTTGCCGAAGCTAAATTAACTGACTTAGGATTTGCCAGAAAACTACCAGACGGTAAAGAAGTAATGAAGGAAGTTGCTGAGAAATTTTCAATATTGTGGTCTTCACCCTTACGTCTGCAGAAACGACTTGTTACAAAGCAAGAAGATTTACATGCTTTCCGTGTAAGCCTTTTGGAAGTGGCTGCAGGTCTTTCTGGAAATTATGATAATTTTTATCGTTTCGTTTCCCCCACAGGTAATTATTGCTCGAGAGACAGTGTTGCTACTTGGGTGCATGCTCAGCATTCAAGTGATTATGTTTTTGCTCAATTTTATGACAACGTACTTAAAGTATTAAAAGAACCGGTCATTAAAGAAGAGGATGACACTGCAAATGATTTAATTGCGAAAGTATCCATGAAGATGGAAGCAAAAATGTTTATCGAAAGTTTTCAAATGTATTTAGTTCCCTCTATGGAGAATGGAAAAAGATTTGAACAACTGAAACCGGAAGAAGACAAACAATTACTTCTACATTGTTATGATAAATACATTACAGCGGTATTGAGAGAGAAGTTATTTTTACTTCAAACGGATGCTATCTCTGCAAAGACCTTTGCAGAGGATGTAACCCGTCTATTAGCAAGCCCTTCAACGCCTTTTTTTAAAAATGGCGACCTCTATTCCAATGCCAAAGACTTAGTAAGTTACATAACAATGCAGTCCTTCATCAATTCTTCTCGTTTGGTGGAAGTTGAAAAGGATCAACCAAACTTGGCTTATTTACTGAATGAATATAGTAATGAGATCACAAATGACATCATCTTAGAAAAAGCAATTTCCAAAGGGTTGCAAACGTTAAGTGAGGCAATTACTAAACTTCATCGATTAAGAACGCCTTCAACCATACTTAGTGCTGAAGATTTTGAACCCATCGATACCGACGTGTTAGAACAGAACTTACCAACACTTAAAGCCAATCTTTCCTATGCTTCAAATGGCAGATTTGCTTATTTAGTGCAGCGTTTAGATAATTTGGAAGTGACTTTAGCGAAGACCAAACGTGCATTGATCATGAGCGAACCGTTGATTGCATTGCGTCGTAGTCAATTTGAAGGCTCCGAAAATAATGCCGAACCCCTTACTTTATCTGCTGGATCTGCTGACCAATCCTCTATTCTAAACTCATCTACCCTTTCCGATGCGAATCGTCCGCGTTCTGATGTGTTAAAAACTAGAGATTTAAGACACCCCGTCGATCCAGCCAGCGGTTCAAACATAACAAGTCAGCCAACAATGGGACTTCCATCTAATTACGCTACCGTAGATGTAAAAAGTAATCCTCCAAGCGCGCTGCCTTCTAATTACAGTGCCGTAGGCAATGAGAATTTGACTTTAAATAATGTAAAACCAAGCTTAACTCGCAAGCCAACTCGTAATTATGGTGAATGGTCCGTCTCGATTAAAGCAAGTCATTATAGTGATTTAAAATCCGATCCACAGGTCAATGAAAAGCCAAATAAGGAAAATGCCAATCGTCTACGATCCAACGTCTTAAGAGCGGAATCCTCTCGATTACCCTCTAAACAAGCTAAAAATGAAAAAAGAAAAGACTCTATGAGCCATCGAACCGATGTAAATAACTCTGCAGCAACTAGAGCAACTTCTATAGCAAAGGAATCTCATTACCAGGTGTTAGTTCCTCAAACTGAACTTCCTAAAGGTGCTAAGCCCTCCGATGCTCCTACAAATGAACCAAGCATTTCTCATCAATCCATTCCCGAGAGAAACGATTCTGCAATTCATCATGATCGGGGCGAGAGCCTTCGTAACCCCATCACCACTAATTACCAAGGCTTGCCTCCATCCACTGGTACGAAGAGCGGTCCTTACGCGAATTTTCGTCCACGCGCCAATGCATTAAGAGGAGCTGAACCCCAACGTACACCTGAAGGTGGTGCCCATCATGTTGCTGAGAAAAAAGATTCTTTAGTTATTAATACTAAGGAGCAAGACGTGCGTCAGCATGTTAAGGCTTATTACCAAGGTCTTCCTAACCGCAATAAAACGAACAGTAGTCCTTACGCAAATCGTCCGCATGCTTTAACTGAACCAGCCTTAACCATCCCTAAAAAGAGTGAATACGGACCCATACCCTTAACGACAACACCCGTATTACCCCCGATAAATAATGCAACGAAGCGTGATATACATGCAAATCGCCCGCATGCTTCACCGGAACCGACATTAAGGTTTCCAAAGAAAAGTGCTCAGGGTTCCTTACCCTTAACAAGTGCGCAACTGTTGCCTTCAATGAAAGCAGAACTCGCTCTAAATAATGCACGTGCGCAAATTGTTTTAACCCCAAAAAAACCACCCCTGATATTAACTAAAAAAAGACCCTGGTGGAAAAACACCTTGACCGAAAGCCGAGCCGGATTACAAGCTGTATTTGACTCCAAACCAAGTGCTTATCCCAACAGTGAAAAATACAGACACGTGTTAGATAACATGGTTAAGTATGGTTTAAAACAGAAACATGATAGTTGGGGTCAACAAAGAACGGCTAAAGTCTCTCAAATTTTATATACATTGTGGAAAGACTGTCCAAATGAAAAAGAAATGTTACAAGTATTAAACCGAGCGTTAATAGATCCAACTTATAATTTTCATTTTAATAAGAAGCACACTGGTGATACGAATCTTGTAAAACAGTTAAAAGAATTACAAAATATTTTAAAGCAATCCGCCGTGCCTCCTGTAAAAGGCGTAAACAACTTAGGTCTATTTGCCTCGCGTGAAGGAAAATCTTCAAGCCTTCCTTTGTCTTCCTCTTCGAAGAATAAAAACTTCACAAAATAAAAGACTAAAGTGACACCGCAAGTTCCATTCTAACGAACGCCGAAGCGATGCAACTAAGCTTCGGCATTAATGAAGATTCAAAAAAAAGAAAACGGCCTGGCTACTATAGTGAGAATAAATTCCCAATTGCATTAATCAGAAAGAATACCATCGGACCCATGACTTTATTCAAAATGCCGGTAAAGAGTAAAACAATAAGAATAAGGAAGCTGTAGGGTTCAATCATAGACATATAATGGGACCATCGCGGTGGTAGGATGCTGCCTAACACTTTGCCCCCGTCAAGTGGTGGAAGAGGAAATAGGTTTAAAACAGCCAGCACCACGTTAATCATCACACCCGCACCACCCATATAGGTTAACGGGATGCCAATCCATTCTTGGCCCCCTTGCTCGAAACTAATACCAAGTTTAGCGATAGCACCCCATAAGAGAGCCATCAGCAAGTTAGAAATGGGGCCGGCTAACGCTACGATTGCCATATCGCGACGGGGATGCCGCAAATTACGCGGATCAACAGGGACCGGTTTTGCCCATCCAAAGATAAAATTAGAGACGGTTAACATAAGAATGGGAACGAGCACTGTTCCTATTGGATCAATATGTTTGATGGGATTGAGACTTAAGCGTCCCGAGAGTCGCGCTGTTTGATCACCAAACCAAGACGCCACCCAGCCGTGAGCGACTTCGTGCAAGCTGATTGCAAACAAGATGGGAATTGCCCAAATTGCTATTTTTTGTATTATAGTTAACTCCATGGGGCAAGTATCCATTATCTTTATTTTTTTCTCAAGTTTGCAACACAGATGCTGGCTAATTTTTTAAAATGTTTTAGGATGTACCTCCAACTAAACAGGGTCTTTCAGTGAATTTAATTTTATACAAAACGCTAGCCGCGATTCTGGTCTTTTTTGTAAGTCTTTTAACTTCCCTTTATCCACTTAAAAAAACACGCCAGGAAGGATATGGGGAAACCTCTCATCTGGGAGAAGCGCTCGCTAGTGGTATTTTTTTAGGGGCTGCTTTTTTTCATATGTTACCCGATGCCATTCGGAGTTTCGCGGCTTATTACCCCCTTGAAACTTTTCCTGTACCTGAGTTAGTTTGCGTCAGCGGCTTTTTATTCTTATTGTTTTTAGAACGTTTGTCTTTTGCAAAGTCTTCTGTGATCTCAGTTCCTTATGTCCTCGCCTTCACGCTGATGATTCATGCATTAATAGAGGGGCTCGCTCTAGGAATGGGCCCAAGCCTCACCGAAACTTTGATGTTATTTATCGCAATCATGGCCCATAAAGGCTCCGAAAGTTTTGCATTATGT
The DNA here is from genome assembly GCA_013816845.1 of Gammaproteobacteria bacterium. Lineage (NCBI taxonomy): Bacteria > Pseudomonadati > Pseudomonadota > Gammaproteobacteria > Gammaproteobacteria bacterium. The sequence continues at coordinate 61,712 of JACDDU010000007.1, read as the reverse complement.
GTTTTGCTGTTGCAACATCATCTCAATTTAAAACGCATTTTATTTATTGTTATCGTATTTTCTTTGCTAACTCCCCTCGGAATTTGTTTGGGCACATGGCTTGACATTATTTCGTTAGGTTCGCGAGGCGTCATTATTGCCAGTATGTTTAATGCATTTGCTGCAGGCAGTTTTCTTTATATCTCAACTATTCATCACGTCCATTTCCACAACCATGCGCGCGGCATCAGAAGTATGATGGAATTTGCCTCGTTGTTTTTAGGCACCACGATTATGGGTGTGATTGCCATTTGGGTCTAAGGACCTTAAAAAAAACCCCGCATCATTGCAGGGTTTTTGGTATCAAGATTAAACTGGAAGATAAACGGTTATAGAATTTTACCTAACATCAACCCTGTGAATAGTGCAATACCGATGGACTTAAGTGGATTTTTTTTAGTATAACTGATCAAGGTATCTTGCACTTCGGAAGATTTTTGACGAATGTTTTCCGCGGAATGTTGAATGCCATCTTTAACACATTCAGCATAATCAGCTGCATTCGATAATAGTTGCTTAGCTCTTGATTTCACTGCTTCAAACCCTTCGCTTTCGAAAAAATGATTAATTTCTTCTTCCAATTGTTTTTCTGTATAACCATAGGCTTTTTTTACTTTGCCTACGAATTCGTCATACGTGCCTTCCAATTTTTTAATGTCGCTGTCGGTTAACTTGCCAAAATATTGTTTAATTTTGCCTTGAATTTCGTCAAAGTTACCTTCAAAAATTTCACTAAAATTATTTGCATTACTCATAACGACGAACCTCGTATTATTTTTTAAAAGAGATTTTCACGGTGATGTTATTATACATATGGGCAATTTATTGTTTTTCAACCCTATGTATTCTGCCATCTTATTTGATTAATCCCAGTGCTCGGACTGCATCGCGTTCTTTACGCAATTCATCCAGAGTTAGTTTAATTTTTGCACGACTAAAGTCATTAAAAGTTAAGCCTTGCACCACGTGCATTTCATTATTTTCCGTTCGCACCGGCATAGAAAAAATTAAGCCAGGATCAATGTCATATTCGCCCTTCGAGCAAAAAGCCACTGAAAAAGATTCTTGATTGGCGGTATTGTGCGTTAAATGAAATACCGATTGTAAAGCAGCATTGGCAGCGGACGCAGCTGAGGATGCACCGCGCGCTTTAATTACTGCAGCGCCACGTTTTTGAACGGTTTCAATAAACTCGTTTTGTAACCAATTTATATCATTAATGACTTCTACAACTGGTTTTCCTTCAATTTTAGCATGATAAAAATCAGGGTATTGCGTGCTCGAATGATTGCCCCAAATATTCATATTTGAAATGGACGTAACATCTACGCCGGCTTTAACAGCAAGCTGACTACGGGCGCGTAATTCATCCAACATTGTCATGGCAAAGAATCGATCTTGTGGAATATCGGGCGCATTATGCATGGCAATTAAACAATTCGTGTTACAAGGATTACCTACCACAAAAACGCGGACATCACTTGCAGCATGATCATTAATTGCACGGCCTTGGGTCGTGAAAATTTTACCATTAATATTCAGTAATTCTGACCGCTCCATTCCCTCTTTACGGGGCACAGAACCGATTAATATAGCCCAATTCACGTCTTTCATGGCCACATTGACATCATCTGTCGTGACAACATTTTTGAGCAAAGGAAAGGCACAATCTTGCAATTCCATTGCAACGCCTTGCAGCGCTCCCAAAGTTTGCGGCAATTCTAATAGTTGTAATTCCACTTCAACATCAGGTCCAAACATCTCTCCTGCAGCAACTCGAAACAGAAAAGCGTATCCGATTTGACCCGCGGCGCCAGTAATGGCGACCTTGACTCGTTTTTTCATTGACTAGACTCCTTCGCCGCACTCATATAAATTGGGCAGCTAGTTTAACGCTGAAAGTGTCCAGATGCCAATTTCACCTGAAAATATCCCCTTATCTTTGTATATTCACGTACCTTGGTGCGTCCGAAAATGCCCCTATTGCGATTTCAACTCCCATGAATTAAAGGACAATTTACCGGAGCAGCTTTATCTCGCAGCACTTGCCCAAGAATTAGAAAGTAAAATTGAAATGCTAAACGGTCGTTCAATTCGGAGTATTTTTTTTGGTGGTGGCACCCCGAGTTTACTATCCGGTCAAGCCATTGAAACCATATTGACTCATATTCGCACGATTTTGCCGCTTTCAACTGCACTTGAAATAACGTTAGAAGCAAACCCCGGCACGGTCGATGAGAATCGATTTAAAGCTTTTTTCCAAGCGGGCGTGAATCGTTTATCGCTGGGTGTGCAAAGTCTGCAATCCGATAAGCTCGAAGTCCTTGGACGCATCCATGATCGTGCGGGCGCCGTGCGCGCTATTCATGCTGCGCAAAAAGCCGGGTTTGAAAACATTAACATTGATTTAATGTATGGCTTACCTCAGCAATCCATAGCGGATGCGCTGGATGACTTAAAAGAAGTTATGGCGTTCAAACCCAACCACCTATCGTGGTATCAACTTACCCTTGAACCCAATACTTTTTTTTACCATCAACCCCCCGTCCTTCCCCATGAAGATCTTATTTGGGATATGCAAATTGCTGGACATGCGTTGTTGGCAACCGAAGGGTATGCACAATACGAAGTTTCAGCCTATGCAAAACACAGTCATGCTTGCCAGCATAATTTAAATTATTGGCAATTTGGTGATTACTTAGGGATTGGCCCCGGCGCACATAGTAAATTAACCTTAACGGATCAAGTAATTCGTTTTGCTCAAGTTAAAAATCCGCGCGATTATTTAGATGCCAATAAGCGCAGCCAATTTAATCCAACTCCTCTAACCACGAATGATCTTGTTTTCGAATTCATGCTCAATGCTTTGCGCCTCACTGAAGGCATCAGCGTAAAATTATTTACCGAACGTACTGGATCAACCCTGTTGCCGATTCAAGACATTTTACAAGAAGCAATAAAACGCGACTTGCTTATCCAAAGCGATCAATGTTTATGTCCAACAGTGAAAGGTCAGCGTTATTTAAATAATTTAATGGGAATGTTTTTGCCTTAGTCACACAAAAATTGTCCGCAATAGCGATTCACAAAGTGATAGGCAAAACCGATTGCATAATAATCTATATTATTAAAATAATGAACGTTACTAAGACGCGTATAAGAAAGATCAACGACCCAATTACCGTTAAAAGTATAGCCGGCGCCTAAGGTATAGGTCGGTTTCACATAGGTTTCATATTTACTTTTATTGGGCGGAGGCATACTAATGGTTGTTGAAGTTCCCTGATAAATAACAGCAGCACCTGCCTTACCATACACTTCGAAAAGATCGCGGAAAGAGAACGAACCAAGTAATACAAAATCAACAGTAGCAATACCACTTTTGGAAGTAGAATTAGTATTAATCTGACTTTGATTGAAATTAACGACGGTGTAATAAGTTCCACCGATCTCAGCGCCTGCATAATTATTAAATTTATACCCAAGATAAGGCCGAACGGCACCCATTTGTTTATTAGGTGTTACTGAAATGGATTGGGTAAAGCCAGCATCATTAACTAAACTTGCTTGGATAGGCTTGCCATTATTACGAGCAAGTCCTGCCATTAGCCCAATATATAATCCTTCACCTATCGCATACGTTAAATTGGTCCAGCAAAACAGAAGCGTGCAAAGAACGATTTTTTTTCCTGTGCAATTCATTCGACTTCCTTTTTATTTTTTTTTGGCATTGTCATTAAACGATAGACAGATTAAGGGAGCAGGAACTTATTGTCTACCTGGAATGTAACAGGTATTCAGCCGATGCTTCTTTCACAAATTGCAAATCCCAAATACTCCGTCCTTCCTCTATTGCTCTTCGCTCAAATTTCGTCACTACGGGCCGCAGTAAAGAGCGCTGAATATATTTACCTGTATGAGAACGATTACAAAATGCTTTATTTAAACTTAGCACCGCTCGCATGTGTTGGGCGTACTCCTCCCAGTCAGTTGCAAGATGCAAGGATCCATTGACGGTTAATTTGTCTTGAAGTAGCTGCAAAAAATCCGGTTGAATTAAACGACGCAAATGATGTCGTCTTTTAGGCCAAGGATCAGGGAAAAAAATCATGATTGCATCTAAACTTTCAGTGCCAAAACAATGGGTGAGGACCTCGACTACATCGGCTTGATAAATACGAATATTCGTAAGTGTTTCTTGATGAATACCGAGACACAACTTTTTGACTGCAGGATGGTAAGTTTCAACACCAATAAAATTTTTCTCTGGATAGAGTTTGGCAAGTTCAAGTAGCGACTGCCCGGTTCCAAAACCAATTTCCAACAAGCTTGACGCTTTTCTCCCGAAGGCTTTTTCCAAATCCAATACAGAAGATGCATCTAACCCCACGGTAGGCCATAACAAATGATAAGCTTCAATTGCGCTGACGCCACTGCGACCGCCACGGCGGCCATAACTCTTAATTCTCAACTGGGACATAACTTAAGGCTTCGAATATTCTTTTAATAGTAATTGATAGCTTTCAAATCGCTTGGGGCTTATTTTGCCAGAAAGTAAAGCTGATTTGATAGCACAATCAGGTTCTGCGCCATGACTACAATTACGAAACCGACATCCTGTTAAATAATCCTTAAACTCAACAAACCCTGCTTGTAAATCTTCTTTGGCAACTGGCCATAAATTAAACTCTCTTACGCCAGGAGAATCGATTAAAGCCCCGCCTGCCCGTAAATGATGCAAACGCGTTGCAGTCGTCGTATGTTTGCCAATTCCTTTCGAACTCACCACACCCACGCGCGGATCATCTTCACTCAGTGCTGCAATAATGGAAGACTTGCCAACGCCAGACACACCCACTAACACGCCTACTTTATTCTCCAAATAACGAGAGAGGTCGGCCATACCCGCCTGATTAACCACGCTGGTGAATAAGGTCTCATACGGAATGGATTGATAAGGAAGCAATGCTCCATCTAAAGTTATTTGTTGGCTCGTATCGAGTAAATCAGTTTTATTAACAACAAGGATCGCAGGAATATTTAACAAGCTTGCTGCGACTAAATAACGATCAATTAAAAATTCAGAAAAAATAGGCGGAGGCGAGGTAACAATAATGATGACATCAATATTAGCCGCAATCGCTTTCGTTTTTCCGCGTTTATCAGCACGCACAAGTTCCGACCGCCTGGGTAAGACCTGATCGATCGTGCCTGCAGCATCGCCTTGGCGTGACCATAAGACGGTGTCACCCACAACGGGTAATTGTTGATTACGATGCAGCAGGCATTGAAAAACTTGCCCATTACGCATTTCTACTGCGACACTATTCCCAAAATAGGAAATGACCAGGCCACTGTTTTCAGTGTTTAAGATTTCTTTCGGTTTCGTCATGCGTTAATAGTTACCCTTGATTGAGGATGTATCTTACATGAAAATTTACCTAGTCGGAGGCGCCGTGCGGGATAAATTGCTAGGCTTCCCGATTAAAGAGCGAGATTTTGTTGTCGTCGGCAGTACCGTTGCTGAAATGTTACGCCTCGGTTTTCGCCAAGTCGGTAAGGAATTTCCTGTCTTTCTGCATCCAAAAACGAAAGAAGAATATGCTCTCGCCCGAGCTGAACGTAAAGTAAAACCAGGCTATCAAGGATTTGAATTCGATACTGACAGAACAGTGACGCTGGAAGAGGACCTCATTCGTCGTGATTTAACCATTAACGCCATGGCTTACGATGAGGAAACAAATCAACTCATTGATCCGTTTCATGGTAAAGCCGATCTCGAGCAACGCTTATTACGCCACGTTTCGCCTGCGTTTGCCGAAGATCCCGTACGTATTTTACGCATCGGGCGATTTTTAGCCCGATATCATGGGCTTGGCTTTCATATTTATTCTGAGACCCTCCTCTTAATGAAAACCATGGTTAATGCAGGCGAAGTCAATGCGCTCGTTGCAGAACGTGTGTGGAAAGAATTGGAGCGTGCGCTTCTCGAACCCTATCCCACATTATTTTTTTCAACCCTGGAACAATGTGGTGCACTCTCTATTTTATTTCCCGGGTTGACACAAACCAGCCGGGGAATGAAAGCGCTGCTTGCGTCAAGTGCAACAACCAGCGCAGCGGTTCGTTTCGCCGCTTTATTACACGATCTTAATCCTGATGTGATCACATCATTATGCGAACGTTACCGCGTACCGAAAGCTTTTCGCGATTTAGCGGTTTTAACTGCACGCCATTTCGCAATGGTCTTACGCGTTGCAACTTTAACGACCGAAGAATGGCTACAGTTATTTAATGCGATGGATCTGTTTCGGCGTGAAATGCGTTTCAATGAATTTATCGAGGCTTGCATTGCCATTGCAGAAGTTGACGATAGGATTTTGGATGTGGAAAAAATACGTCATTGTGCAAACGAGGTAAAATCCATTGATGTGCAAGCCATTCTTAATCGAGGATTACAAGGGGGTGCATTAGTGGATGCCATTCAAGCAGCACGGAAGGAAAAAATAGCGCTGTTTTTAGCAAAATAAAATTTCATTCCGACTTAAACATGTTTATTCCAACAAGGATACAGCACGTCTCGGCACGCTCCCCTTAACTATCCAGACGAATCTCTCAGGAAATGACAAGTACAGCAATCGAATATAAGCGCGGCTAAACTGTTTTCTAATAAGTCAATTCCATCCTTCGCTTTATCAAATTCCCCTGGTTTGCTATGATGCCCACCTTATGCTTTTTATCAAGATAACAAGGAGATTTAGATGAATTCAATAATTAAGGCTTCTATTGCAGCCACGCTTTTGTCTACTTTAGCTGCAACTTCTTTTGCAGCTAATACTCCCGCTTCTGCGCAAGTCTCCGTCACCCCTGCAGAACGGGCAAAAATTGAAACCGTTGTACAACAATACTTAATGCAAAAACCCGAAGTCATTATTGAAGCGGTACAAAATTTTCAACGCAAACAATATGAGCAAGCAGAATTAACCGTCAAGAAAACGCAACAAACGGCTTCTACGTTTGCAGCCCCTTTATTTCGTCAAGACTTAGATCCCATCGCAGGCAACCCTAAGGGTAAAGTTACCATCGTTGAATTTTTTGATTATCAATGCACCCATTGTGTGGATATGGCCCCCGTGGTTGATGCAATTATCAAAGCCAATCCTGATGTACGCTTTGTCTTCAAAGAATTTCCAATCCGCGGACCACTCTCTGATTTTGCAGCGCGCGCAGCCCTTGCTGCCAACAAGCAAGGCAAATACTACCAATTCAGCCATGCTTTATTAGGTTCTAATAAACCATTAACGCAAGAATTAGTATATGAAGTTGCACAAGCAAGTGGTGTTGATGTTGATCAAATGAAAAAAGATATGAACAACATTGAAACTAACAATCAATTAAAGAAGAACATGAAATTAGGACAGGATTTGCAATTGTTTGGCACCCCTGCTTTTTTCATTGGTAAAACTGATATGAGCGCCAGTGGTTCAATCAATTATGTTCCTGGTCGCATGGATCAAGCACAATTACAAGAAGCTATTGATAAAACGAAGTAGGCTAACCGGGCAAGAGTGCGTTCATCAAAACGTAAGATGAACGCACTCGTACGGGCTATTATAATTAGTTCAAGTTGGAAGGATGGACAGATTAATGATTGATTGACTATTTAGGAGTTGAGTTATGTTCAGGATGAATACACCACGGTTATATCTTGCAACCCTTATCTATTTTTTTTCCGCCGCGATCGCAGCTCAAAACATTAATACTCTTTTTCGCCAAGCTCATGATCCTGTCGGCGGTAATCCGCGAGGCAAAATCACTGTTGTTGAGTTTTTTGATTATCAATGCTCACATTGCACAGTTATGGGCAATGTGCTTGCGACTATTATTCGAAACAATCCCAATGTTCGTGTTGTTTTCAAAGAATTTCCTATTCGCGGAGAAGGATCCGAACTTGCCGCACGCGCAGCCCTTGCTGCGAATAAGCAAGGCAAATACAATCGATTTAATCATGCGCTCTTGAACGCCAATCAAGATTTAACTGAATCGGTCATTTTCCAAATTGCCAAATCAAATGGGATTAATGTTGGACGATTAAAAAAAGATATGGATAGTCCCGCTATTACTTCAATATTGAAAGCCAATGCAAACCTTGCGCAAGCCTTAAAAATCACTGGAACACCTGCGTTTTTTATTGGTAAAACGAATGCGCAAAGTTTGAATAACGTTAGCCAAGTGTATGGGGAAATGTCACCCCGCGAGTTACAAGCCGAAATCAATCAAGCTAGTCAGCATTGATATTAAAATAACAGGTAGTAAAGGTATTTATTTAAATTCCATGGGAGGATGATATGTTTAAACTGAAACGTCAAAAATTTTTATTTGCTTTAACCTTTTTATCAATTGTTTCAATGGATACGTTTGCAGCAGCGCAAAGTCATTATTTAATTGCTAAAAGGTGTCTTACTGATCGATTAACCAGTCAAGCTGAAAAACTTGCAAGCACCCAAGATTTCGTCTTACTGAAAGCAACTGACGCGGTACGTGATGAACTCATTGCGGCCAAAGCAGATCGGACGAAGCTTTGTGGGGGCTTTATAGATGTTAGTCATGAATGGCTGATGAAACGAAAGGTAAAAAGATCCGCTGCGCAAGCTGAAGCATTTTTATTGGAACAAATTGGTTCGGATAAAATGGCTGAAAGTAATGCAACTTCCTCGTATGCTGTGCGTTACGAGAAACAAGTGGAAACCATTCTAAAAAATTTAAATCCACAAAATATGTGGGCTGACTTAACTAAACTGACTAATTTTCAGGACCGTTACGCCAATTCTGGAACCGGTAACGAAGCTGCGCAATGGATAAAAACAACCGTTGCTGACATGGCCAAACTTGCTAATCGTGATGATGTAACGCTCTGGGAAGTCCCGACAGGCGGATATAGTCAACCTTCCATCGTTGCTAAAATTGGTAAAGGAGATGAATCAGGGGTTGTTATTGGCGGTCACATGGATACATTACGTGGCACGAGTTATAACAAAAAACCAGGTGCAGATGATGATGGAACAGGTTCCGTAACGGTTCTGGAAACAGCACGTATCCTTATCCAAAGCGACATGCGCTTTAAAAAACCAATCTATGTGATTTGGTATGCCGCTGAAGAAATGGGATTAGTTGGATCCTCTTATGTCGTTCGCGATTTCAAAAAGAAAGCCATTCCAGTAGATGCGGTCATGCAATTGGATATGACAGGTTTTGCTTATAAGAACGAACCCACCATGTGGCTTTTAAGTGATTACGTTAATGCGGACTTAACCACTTACTTGGAAAAGCTCATAACCACGTATGTCAAAAAGGAAGTGAAATACACCCGCTGTGGTTACGGATGTAGTGATCATGCTTCATGGCATAAATATGGTTTTAAAGCAGCAGCGCCATTTGAAGCAAAGTTCGGCCAAGAAAATCACTATATCCATACAAGCAACGATACGATGGATCACCTTTCTCTTGACCATATGACTGATTACGCAAAACTTGCCGTCGCTTTTGCAGTTGAAATGGCAGAACCCGTTAGCAAAGCTTAAGTTACACTCCCTATTACGGTGGATAAAGTGGAATGCCTTGTTCGCCGTAATTCTTATTTTCTTTTCTCTATATTTAGGGAAAAATCAAATTTTTTTGTCTTAAACAAATTACACGCTCGGTATACATAACATAAAGCGCTATCCCATGATCCTTCGATCATGATCGTTCGCTCGAAGCGAAGCTTTGATAAGTTTAAGAGAGGTCTTAAGGTCAAAACCATGCGGACCGAATTCATTTGATTGAGCATCTGACTTAAATGCTTAAGCATCATCGGCGTAAAACAAATGGCATTGATCCAAATCACTGTAGCCTCATTGAAAGGTTCGCGAAAAAAATCGCCTTCAATAAAATCCAAGTGCCGTCCCTGCAAAAGAAGTGGGTGACATTCTTGTAAGGAATTTTTCATGCGCCTTGCAAAAGCTGCACATTCTGGGACGATTTCTATGCCTGTCGCATTTTGCACCTCGGTTAGCATAAATACTTGCAAAACGACTTTCCCTAATGCTGAACCCAAATCAAGAAAATGATCAGCAGAAGATAAATTCATGATTTTAATTAAGCTATTCACACTCTGGAATAAAACTTCGCCTTGCGTTTCAGACACTGGACGACCTGCGCGTTTGATCACAGACAGATCGACCTTTAACTGATTCAAAAATTGCTGGCAAATTTCGCTTGAAGAAAGCACGATAGACACAAAATTAACCCTGAATTGACATGTTGAAATTATAAATAGGATAAACCATTGGCTAAAATCACCTTTTCTACATTACGCTGGTATCGATTTAGTTATGCCAATGCCTTAAGTTTTCTTATCCACTATAGCGGGCTGATGATAAGCCTACAAAGCCCACAAGTTTTACCCATCTCACTTGCTGCAGGCACCGCCTGCGCTTTAACCATGATGCGAGGCTTACGCATTTTACCAGGCATCATGCTCGGAACATTTTGCGCTTTTAATTTTTCTACGCTTCCTCATGCACCGAGCTTGTTAGCCACAGCTTACTACTGTTTATTGCCGCTCAGTGTGCTTTCTTTATCTTATCAATTTTTCAATCCGATTCTTTTATTTAATAACACCCAGCAATTTTTAAAATGGTTAAGCGCCGTAGCTCTTATCATTGCGGCATTAAGTGGGCTTTATATCATACTGCAACATCCTCATGCGCTTTTCCCTTTTCGCCTTTGGGTTTTAACCGGCTTAGGAAGCCTCTCTGGTCTTTTGGTTTTTTCTTTAGGCATCACGATTTGGGATGCGTATTTCCCCATGTCTTCTGAATTGACGCGGCAAGATTATCACATGCTTGGTTCAGCTGCGTGTCTTTGTGCATTTTTAACGATACTTTTACTTATGATTGAATCCTCAACTACCCTATTGATTTTAAGCTTAAGTCTTACGATGATCATTCTAACCTTAACTTATAGCTATTCGTTTCTAGGGCTTGCCATTGGAACTATGACCCCCGCATTGACTATTAACTTTATGGATTATTTAGAATCAAATTTTTTCCTGCATGCAATGCCAAAACAATTAATCATGCTACAGCTCGGTATGATAAGCCTCGTCGTTATCGCAACGAGTTTCGCATTGTATCAACACCAAAAGTTAGCGTACCAAACGAATTGAGTGAGCCTCCCAGCTATTTGGCTCATTCTTTGGCGGCTGAGGTTGCCAAAGTGTGCTGATTTGATGGTTAATTATGGGGCTCATGGGCGTACGAAAATCCAGCATAGCAAGCTCATTACTCAGCTGAAATAGTGATTTTTCATCCCTGCATTTTTCTAGTAAATCTTTATTTTCGTACAATTGATTTAACAATCCCGTCAGGATTTGACGGTTAAATTTCCAACTGTGGTCAGACTTTTGGCTTAATCCAAAAATTAACTGCATGACTTTTTCATATTGTCTAACGTGATATCTTGTCTGAGGATCGGACTCTAGCAATTGGCGCATCTGAAGGGCGCATTCATTATCTGTATCCTCAAAAATAATTAATTCAATTGCCCGTACTGAAGAAACTTTCATCGATGTTGTATCATCATTTTGAACCGCCAAATGAACCAAGCTTGTCTTGGCTAAGTTGGGTTCTATTTCTTGCAATTTATTAAAGAAAGTTTTCTCTAATGCCACTTGCCAAGATCGTAATTCTAAAATCATTAAATGAATAAGGGATTTTGAATATTTTACTTTGAACGAATCTAAATTTTTTTTTAAAGAAATTTTAGCTGCATCTAAAGCTTCCTGCTCTTTACTGAGTAATGCACGTTTTTTTTGTGCCGCTAATTCATAAAATTTCGGCACACCCAATTTTTCTCTTTTGTAGAGTAAATATTTTCGGAACGCTTCTTTATCTTGATCCAAAGATTTCTGCTTTTCTTCCCATTTGCAGCTTGCACTATTGTCTTGCGCAGCTTTGATCTGTTGCGTACACTTTTCACTTTCCCGACTTAATGCTGCAATTTTTTCATTAATGGCTTTATATTCAGGAATGAGTTTTGCAATCCGAGTTTCCACCCCAGCATCTAGTTGCGCAAAACGCTTGTTGATATCACTTTTTTCAAATTTTTTTGCCATCATGACTTCAGCAATTTTTCTGATAGGTTCAATGGTATTAAGCCGTATAAAATCCAATCCTCCTCCTGTCTTTTCCAAAAAGCTAACAATGTAAAATACTTTTGCAATGTCAACGAAGGCTAACGCTTCGGGATCACTAGGAAGTTTTTTATTTAATTCGTCCAATAATTGGTCCATGCCAACATCGTCGGGGTTGGGCGTGCGTTCCTGCAGTGTTGCAATAATTTCTTTTTCTTGATTGGCACAATAGGAAATCAAATTTTTGATGGAAGGGGGAAAAGCGGCCAGTAATTTTGTCTGCAACTGCTTACCCTCGATCGGTGCAAGCGTAAGACGTACTCTCCATAACTCTGCTTGAAAGAAAGCCCGCGCGAGATCTTCTTTGGAGATTTCATTGATGAGTCTTATGACAGGATTCATACCGCTTCCTCATATTTGTCTAATTTTAATTCCAACTTATTCGTGGGATTGTTATTCTTACCATAAGAACGGTAGAATGTTGTTCTTTTCAGGGATTAATAACATAGACTCTTATGACGTTACAAACGTTTTCAACTCATCACTGGGACGCCAACTTTAATCAATCATCACAGCATATGGCGATGAATAGTTTAGAGAGTGGACAAATCCTTTTCTTGCCCCATTTAGCTTTCAACATAAACGAATCCGAATGTCGATTCCTTTCACCAGAATATGTGGATCCGCATGCAAAAAATATTAGTTTTCATGCCCTGCAAAATAAATTATGGGGTGTGCAACATTTGTCTGACCCCCAGCACATTCAGCTCAAGCAAATGCTCGGTCGTTTTGCTCAAAATGCACTTAAATTAATACAAGAATTGCTGCCCCGGTATGCAGAAGAAATGATCATGGCACGCACTAGTTTTCGGCCGGTAGAAATCAGTAATCGAAAAACATCTTATCGTAAGGATGATAAACGGCTACACATTGATGCTTTTCCCTCTGCACCTAATCAGGGAAAACGAATTTTACGCGTCTTTACTAATATAAATCCCGATCGGGTCGATCGTGTTTGGCGAGTTGGCGAATCTTTTGAACGTGTAGCGCAACAGTTTTTACCTAAAATTAAAAAACCTATTCCAGGTTGTGCAACAACATTACGTTTCTTGAAAATTACTAAAAGTTTTCGCACGCCTTATGATCATTACATGTTGCATATGCACGATAAAATGAAAGCCGATGAAGCCTACCAACAACGTGCCCAACAGCAAACGATCCGCTTTCCGACGGGGAGCACATGGATTGTCCAAACGGATCAAGTATCCCATGCTGCAATGTTAGGACAGCATGTTTTGGAGCAAACTTTTTATTTACCCATTTCAGCCATGCAAGATGAAAATCGCTCACCTTTGCGCATTTTAGAAAAAATGTTGCAACAACGATTGGTTTGATTTTTAAAAAAATCTAGCTAGGGTCGTATAACATCCCTAGCTATCTTTTATTCTATTCATTTGCTTAACTTCAAATACGTTTGCGGAGAGAATAAATAACGAGGATAGAAAACCGCCTGAACTTTCAAACCACTTGCTTCAACATCTTTTTTAAATACGGAAAAAGGGATGGGTACACGATCCAAGGGTTTTCTGCGTCGGACAAAATTAAGTAATCGACGCCACTGAGCTCCCAGAGAGTGACTATTAAAAAATGAAACGATAATTGGCCCATCCGTGACACGGCTAAGTTCTTTCAAAGCACGCTGCCTCAATGCCGACGTACCATAATGATGGAATAAACGATTACAGACAGTCGCGCCAAAACTTCGATCAGCATGGGTTATAGCCATTACATCTTGTTGTTCGAAACTAAGAGTATGCTTTAATTCGGGGATAAACAGTGGCTGTTGCTTTGCATATTTAATCATATGCTGGGAATAATCAGCACCGACCACGCGAAAGCCAAGGTTCTTAATAAAAAACGTCAACCGCCCTGTGCCGCAAGGGAGATCAAGAACTAACGTGTTTTTAGGAAGATCAGCAAGTGCCTTTTGAATACAAACTTGTTCTTGTTTACCTTTCCGACTTGTTAAATGACGCTTGCTATAAATCTTTGCAGCATGATCAGTATCAAATCGCACCTTACAATCTTCGTAAGTGAATTCTGTTAAATCCGTAACATTTCGAGCATTATTCACCTTAACTCTTCCTGAACTAAGTTGATGGAATATAATTTGGGAAGCCCAAGGTAACAAGAACTTGAGTTTGAGATCAAGCTTTTCCTTAGAACTCTAAATTATTGCGTTAGATCAAAATCGCTATCCTAAAATACTTATTTTCCTGCAACCAGTCGATGCGGTTTAATGCGCCCGTCTGCCAATATTTCGCCTACGCCAATAAAATCATCATGATCTGTATAGAGCCGGATTAAAGGTGCAGGATAAGGCACATTAGCACGAACCGCTTGTCCCTGACGTAAATAAAAAGCCGTTGCTGCATTTATTTTTAGCGCAGGATAACCCTGTACCGCGGATTCCAAAGGAAGTAAGTAATGCCGTAACTTTTCATAGCCGTCTTTTTCACAAACGGATTCAAGCGTTTCCATGGTAACCATGGGTTTATTTTCATAAGGCGTGACAGCTAATCGACGCAGATTAAGAACTGAGCCTACTGTGCCCGCAGCTTTGCAAATATCTTCAACCAAGGTGCGAACATAAGTTCCTTTACTGCAATGCACGGTAAAGTGAAAACGTTCTTGAGTGAATGCATCCAGGGTAAGCGAATAGATTTGAATACGTCTTGTTTTACGCTCGATCTCAACACCCTTACGCGCGTAAGTATAAAGGGGTTTGCCTTGATGTTTAATCGCAGAAAACATGGGTGGCATTTGTTCAATACTGCCGATAAATGTACTAAGACACGCTTCAAGTTTTGCTTGGGTAAGATGAGATGTCGGGGCTTGTGCAATGACTTCTCCTTCACTATCACCCGTGCTCGTTTGAATTCCTAATCCCGCTTCGACCAAATAAGTTTTATTCGAATCTAATAAAAATTGCGAAAACTTGGTAGCTTCTCCAAAACAAATAGGCAACATTCCCGTCGCAAGCGGATCTAAACTACCCGTATGTCCGGCCTTTTTAGCGGCAAATAAACGTTTAATCCGCTGCAATGCTGCATTGGATGAATACGTAAGGGGTTTATCAAGCAATAAAATGCCATGAATAGAAAAGCGGGGTAAGGAATGCTGCATATCGCCTACAGTTCGGTATGTTACGAAGTTATTATAATTTTATTTTTGCTTTTTCATCGCAGAATCAATCAAGCCTGAGATATGAAAACCGCGCGCGGTTGATTCGTCATAGACAAATTTCAATTCCGGCATAATACGCAGTTTGATCATATGCGCTAAATTGTAACGTAAAGGTTTTGCAGCTTGATTTAATGAAATGATCACTTCTTTTATTTTTTGCGGATCATCCATCAGCACACTGACATACACTTTTGCCGTGGAAAGGTCGCGCGCTAAACTCAAACCAGTAATGGTCACTAAATGAAAACGCTCATCACTCATGTCCGTTATCAACATTTGTGCAAGCGTTTTTTGCATCAAATCAGCAATACGCTGCGTGCGATCAAAACCGCGACCACGTTTCATTAAATTTCTCTTTGTATTTCTATTTTTTCAAAAACTTCTATTTGATCGCCAGATTTAATGTCATTGTAATTCTTAACGGCAATACCACATTCCATACCGGCACGCACGTCAGAAACATCTTCTTTAAAGCGACGTAAGGATTCCAGTGTTCCCTCAAATACCACAATATTATCCCGTAAAACTCGAATCGGGAAATTTCGTTTTACATGACCTTCAGTTACCATGCAGCCAGCAATAGCGCCGGTCTTGGATGAACGAAAGACTTCGCGAACTTGAGCAAGACCCACCATCCGCTCCTGAATCTCGGGCGCGAGCGCACCTTGCATGGCTTTTTTAACTTCATTAATTACATCGTAAATAATGTTGTAATAATGAACGTCAATACCGCTACCTTCCATTAATTTTCGTGCTTCAGCATTGGCGCGGACATTGAACGCGATGATAATAGCATTCGAAGCGATAGCTAAATTGACATCGCTTTCATTAATACCACCAATTCCACTGGAAATAATGAGTACTTTAACTTCGGACGTTGAAAGGTCTGTTAAGGCTTTGCGTAATGCTTCGACGGAACCTTGCACATCAGTTTTCAGTACGAAATTTAAGGTTGTAGCCGTTTTCTCGGCTTCAATACGTTGCAGCAAGTCTTCTAATTTTGGTGCTTGTCTGGCTAACTTTGCTTCACGTGATTTAATTTGTCTAAAAGCTGCAACTTCGCGAGCACGTTTTTCATCGGGTACAACCGTGAAATCATCACCTGCTTGCGGCATCCCTGATAAACCTAAAATTTCAACTGGAATAGAAGGACCTGCAGAATCAATCGGTTTACCTGTTTCATCTGATAGAGCACGAATTCGACCGTACTCGACACCGGCTAAAATAATATCGCTTTTACGCAATGTACCTTGCTGGATTAAAACACTCATCACCGCACCTCGACCTCGGTCTAAGCGGGATTCGATAACGACACCGCGCGCTGGACAGTCGATGACAGCTTTCAATTCTAAGATTTCTGCTTGAACTAAAACTGAATCTAATAAATTATCAACACCCATACCGGTTTTTGCAGAGATGGGAACAAACATCGTATCACCGCCCCATTCTTCAGGAATCAAACCGTATTTTGAAATTTCAGTTTTAACGCGATCCGGATCGATGCCTTGCTTATCCATTTTATTAACAGCAATCACGATTGGTACATTTGCCGCTTTCGCATGCTCAATGGCTTCAATCGTTTGAGGCATGACACCATCGTCAGCTGCCACGACTAGAATGACGATATCTGTTAACTTGGCACCGCGTGCACGCATCGCAGTAAAGGCAGCATGGCCAGGAGTATCTAGAAAGGTGATAGTGCCCTTGGGTGTTTGCACATGATATGCACCGATATGCTGAGTAATACCACCCGCTTCTGAGGCAGCAACTTTCGTCGTGCGGATATAATCAAGTAAAGTTGTTTTGCCATGATCAACATGACCCATGATGGTAATAACAGGCGGACGTGGACCCGCAATACCTTCTACAGCTAATGATTTTTCTAATTCTTCTTCAATCACATCTGAACTCACTAACTTAGGCTTGTGGCCTAATTCTTCTACTACGAGTACTGCGGTTTCTTGATCAATCGCTTGATTGATCGTGGCAATAATACCCATCTTCATCATCGTCTTGATTACTTCATTTGCTTTCACAGACATGCGCTGTGAAAGTTCTGCAAGTGTAATGGATTCAGGAATAATAACTTCATGCACCATGGGCGCAGTTGGGCGGGTAAAAGCTTGAACTTTGACTTTCATTGCGCCAAAGCGACCGCGCGCTGATTTCCGCGTGGATATCGATGAATCTTCATCTACTTGACTCAACACGCGACTTAAATCGGCACCGCGCGCCAGTAAGGATTCAAAATTTCGATCTGGGTTACGTGAGGTATCGCGCGTCTTTTTCTTTTTACGTGCACGATCCACTTCATTTGTTTCTTCAACTCCGCCAACTCTGGGCTTTTCTTTCTTTTTAAGATTTGCCTTTGCAGCGATTTCTTCAGCAGTCTCAACCGGCGCTTTAACTTCTTCCGGTGCATAAACAGCATCTTCTGCAGGCTTCTCTTGCACTTCCGCCGTTGCGAGAGCTCCTTCCACGGCTACGGGCGCCTCAGCGACTGCGTCATCGGCAACCGCAGTAACGGGTGCAATTGCAGTTTCAACAAAGCCTTCGTCTTTTTTATCGATAGGTTCTTCAGGAACCTCTTCTTCCACGACAGCACGTTTAACATAGGTTCGTTTTTTGCGAACTTGAATGCTAACGGTTGTGCCACCTGTTTTAATTTCACTGGTTTTAGCGCGACGGAGAACAATTTTTTCAGGTGCAGTATCTTGTTTCGCACCATGGTGGTCTTGTAAATACCGCAATAACATTTGTTTCTGATCTTCACTAACCAAGGCTTGTTCATTCAACATACGAATGCCAGCTTGTTTAAATTGATCAAGCAATTTTCCTGCTGTTATGCCAATTTCATTTGCAAATTGAATAACAGTCACGCCTTGTTTTTCTGATTCACTTACCGATTTTTTTACCACGTAACCCTTGCCTCCAAGTCGGAAATAATAATTTATTTCCCTTCTTCAAACGCATCATCAAACCATATTTTACGCGCAGTCATGATTAAAGTAGCTGCTTTTTGTTCGTCTATTTCTCCGATTTCCAACAAATCATCAACGGATTGTTCAGCTAAATTTTCTCGTGTCACGATACCATTATTAGCTAATACATAGGCAGTATGCTTATCCATGCCTTCCATGTTAATTAAGTCTTCCGCGGGCTCTACTGCTAAAGCTTGTTCTTCCGCAATGGCTTGCGTTAAGAGGGCCGCTTTTGCACGATCTCGCAAAGTACTAACAATTGATTCATCAAATCCTTCAATTTCTTGCAACTCTTGTAAAGGAATATAGGCAATTTCTTCTAAAGAAGAAAAACCTTCCTCAACTAAAATTTCAGCAACACCTGCGTCAATATTTAATTTTTCTTCAAACAATTTCTGTACCTTGCCACCTTCTTCAGCCGACTTCTTTTGCGCTTCTTCTTCGGTCATGACATTCAATGTCCAACCTGTAAGCTCACTTGCTAAACGCACATTTTGACCGTGTCGACCGATGGCTTGAGAGAGTTGATCTGCCTTCACCGCGATGTCCATCGTATGGGTGTCTTCATCAACCACAATAGCCGCAACTTCAGCGGGTGACATTGCATTAATGACGAGTTGCGCGGGATTATCATCCCATAACACAATATCAATACGCTCACCGCCAAGTTCCCCCGAAACGGCTTGCACGCGTGAACCACGCATTCCGACACAAGCACCAATCGGATCAATACGACCATCGTTGGTTTTAACTGCAATTTTAGCACGCGCACCAGGATCTCTCGCTGCTGCTTTCACTTCAATCAATTCTTCGCCGATTTCAGGCACTTCAATTTTAAATAATTCTGAAAGCATTTGAGGACGGGTGCGACTGATAAGAATTTGTGGGCTTTTGCCCCCTTCAGCATGAATATCGTAGAGATAAGCACGAACGCGATCGCCAATGCGAACTGCTTCATGCGGAATCATTTCGTTACGCGATAGAAAAGCTTCTGCGTTACTACCAAGGTCAAGAATAATAAAATCCCGCGTCACTTTTTTGACTGTGCCCATAATAAGTTGACCAATCTTTTCTTTATACGCATTAACAATTTGGGCTCGCTCAGCTTCTAAAACTTTTTGAATGATGACTTGCTTAGCTTTTTGCGCTGCGATACGACCAAATTCTACTGACTCCATGGGTTCAATAATATATTCGCCCGCTGTAATATCAGGATTTTTATTTTTCGCTTCACTTAAGGGAATAGTTGTTTCACGGCTAAAGTTTTCTTCACCCGTTTCATCGGCTGTCATTGCCGCATCTTCTACCGCGAGCCATCGCCTAACGGTCGCATAATCGCCAGTCTTTCGATTGATTTCTACTTTGACGTCGATATCTTCATCCGCTTTTTTTTTCGTTGCGGTTTCAAGCGCTGCTTCAATGGCTTGAAAAATAACTTCTCTATCCACACCTTTTTCGTTGGATACAGCCTCAACTACTAATAAGATCTCTTTATTCGTCACGGGCGACCTCATCTAGTTTGATTGCTTCAGCAATCTGAAGATAAACGGATTCCTCTTAAATAAGATATAAACCGCCATGTCTACATCACTTGCGCATGGCGAGGAAATCTGGCCGTTTTCTCTTAAGTTAAAAAAATTAAACCGCTTTAATAACCCTATGGTTACCAGCGGACGTCTCCAATCACATTGGCTTTGTCAATTTCAGTAAAAGGAATTTGAACAGGTTCTTCCTCACCTTCTACCAAAAGATAAATAGTGTCATTTTCTATACGTTGTAATATACCTTTGAATTGCCTTCGATTCCCAATTGATCTTGATAATTTTATCTTAATTCGACTGCCAATGAATTTCAGAAATTGATCAAGTTCAAATAAAGGCCGGTCAAGGCCTGGAGAGGAAACCTCTAGGTTATACCGTCCATTAATAGGGTCTTCTGCATCGAGCATGGCACTCACTTGATGGCTGACTTTCGAGCAATCATCAACAGTTACCCCGCCCGGGCTATCAATATAAAGACGAAAAACCGTACTGCCCCTTTGCGGAATCAGTTCTACCCCAAGCAAATCATAGCCCATTGCGGTTAGCAAAGTGCTGAGCTTCGTTTGTAATTCGTGGTTAATTTTTCTCATCTTTACCCTTTGGGTTAGCAAAGGCGTTATGGTGTTTCAACGATTTGGCTCAACCGCCTAACTATTACTTAACTTCACATATGAAAAATGGGCCTGTAGCCCATCCTAAATAAAAAACCCCAGAAGGGGTTTTTTTTATTTTAATCCCTCATTCATCTTGAGAGATGCATCACTTTAAGATGCTTAATTGGTAGCGGGGGCAGGATTTGAACCTACGACCTTCGGGTTATGAGCCCGACGAGCTACCAGACTGCTCCACCCCGCAATAAAGGTCGCTATGATATTAAATATTTACCTAAGCAGCAAGCAATAACCTTCTATATTGTTAAATAACTTAAAATAATCTCAGCCAGTGTGGTATTTTTTAAGATTGCAGGGGAAAAAGGAATCGCACTTTGCAATTCAAATGGTTTGATATTGAACGGATTATACACAGCACCAAGACAGCTATAGCTGTGCTGCTAGGCATTTTGCTGGTTAAATTCATCAGCTTACCCAACGATCAGTGGGTTGTCATTACCATCATTGTGGTCATGTGTGGACAGATTTATGTGGGCAGTGTACTTAAAAGATCTTACCTTCGATTTTTAGGCACGCTCATCGGTTGTTTATTCGCGATTATCACTATTTTAACCACACAGGATAGTTTACCGAGTATTATTCTGACGATCGCACTTTCTTCCTTTCTCTTTAGTTACCTTGCCACGAGTAACGAAAATTTTGTCTATGCGGGAACGTTAGGTGCTGTTACCACCGCCATTATTTTACTCGGTCCCATTCATACGGTTACTTTTGCTGTTCAGCGACTGGGAGAAATCAGTGCGGGAATTTTAATTGCGGCACTCGTATCGCAATTCATTTTACCCATCCATGCAAAAACGCATCTCAAACGCTCCCAAGCTAAAGTTTTATCACAACTTAAAGCTTATTACATTGCCTGTATGATTACGCATGACGTCGATTTTGCGGCAAATTATTATGAAGACTTAGATGAAAATATTATTAAATCACTCACCAAACAACGTCAGTTAGCTAAAGAAGCTGTCAGTGAACCTTTCGGCATGAGTTATGATCGCAAGCGTTTTATGCAATCGCTTTATTGTGAAAAAGAAATTTTACGTGCTATTGATTTTATGCACTATACCGTGAGTCATATTAAAAATATTGCTTACTTTACGCATGAACTCACAACGATTGCCAATTTTAATACCCTCGTAATCCAAAACTTTGATTTACTGATCAAACAAATTGAAGTGGATGTGGTCACCGAAGAACCTCTGCATTTACCCTCCTTGCATTTGCTAACAAATGAATTTAACGAAACCCGGACCGGCCTTTCTCCAAAAGATTCTATTTATATCGATGGTTTCCTGTGCGCAGCAGAAATTTTAACCGACTGTCTTAAACAATTAGCAAAAGCCTCGCACTTAACCATCCACGAAGAATCCGTTTCCCCAGCATTGCCAAACGCCCACAACTAGTTCAAAATTTTTCTTTTTCTCACCTGCTGCGCTTTAAGAATACAAATCGGAGTTTTCTATGCATCACATAAACAAACTTGCTCTTGCTATATTTTCACTCTTCGCACTCAACACATCCTTTGCCGATAATGGGTATTCGAGTAGTCAAGCCCAAGATTCAACGGCAGTAGGTTATTACAGCAGAGGTAGTAGCAACCAAAGTGCAACTGTGAATGGTCAACAACAAACCTTCTCTGCAATGAATTCAAATTACGCACCCCCACACGTAACACAACGCCACCCTGTTTACATTAAATGGGCAACCCTGCCCACTCATTCACCCATTCCTCCACAAGCCGTGGTGGGCGGCGAAGAAGCAAATTATCCTTATTATATTTGTCGTGCCTTATATCGAAATGTTTTCCATCCTGGAAAATTAGTGGGCGCGCAATGCAATATTACTTACGGTGGCAATGAAATCAGCGTGACGCCTTTTCAAGTTCTCCTTAGCCGAAATACGCTGCATTGGGTTGATGCAAGTCATGGTTACATTCCGCCACGTACACTTTTTGCAGGGGTTGAAAACGGCCAACGGCTGTACATTTGCCAAGGCGTGAGGGAATTTGGAATGTACCCCGGTAAAGTAATTAACCAACGATGTTATATTGGCTGGAATGGCAAAGAATTTGCATTAACGCAATTTAACGTTTTGGTGAAATAGCGATAGATGACAAGCCAACCTGTTCGCGATGGACAGGTTGGGCTGGCTGAAAAAACCGGCTTTTACATATCCCCACGATCGATTTGACTTCTGCCTGAATAAAAAATTGCGCCGCATTAACTGCACTTGCTAATTTTTTTCCTGACCAATCTCCAGCTAACATCCCACCAAAACTGCCCACACATGCGGCAAAACTTGCTCCCATAAGCGGCCAGCATTTTTGACCTTGTTGATAAGCACACCACACATTAAAAATATGATGGGCTAAAAATAGTTTGTTGATCAATACAGGACAATCTTTTCCCAAGAGAGGCGCTGCATATTCCGCCACTGCGCTAAGCGTATAAACAGTTGCAAGGGAACGGGGAAAAGGAAGCGCCATTAAAGCAGCAAGGATCAATCCATCTCCGACCACAGGTCCCACTTGCAGCGGTAATAACATGATGCCGGGCTTGCTCTGTAAGTTTGAGAAAAAAGCTGTCGTAAATTGATTAAGGTAGGAGACACTGCCACTAAATAACAGAGCATTGAAACCATTAAATAGATATTGTTTATTATCAATCGGATAAAAATTACCTTTTTTTTGGACGTAATTTAAATCAAGTAATCTTTCATCAAGTGGACCCAGTGGGGAAGCTTGATTAGGTAAGCAATTTATTTGACACGAGTTGACGGGTGTTTCCACTAGCTCAGAGTAAGGCATGACCGAACAATAAACACCGTCTGGAATGTTACTGATCTTCTCAATGTAGCGCGGCACTTCATGTAAATGATCAAACCCTAATGTATGTCCAATTTCATGAGAAGGTGTTGCTGCTACCGTTGAAAGAAGTTCAGTCGTTGGCTTTAACCCTTCAATCCTTTCCATCTCCGTCCAAAAGGGATTTTTACTGTCCCATAAATATTTAAAATCGGAAAAAAAGACATACGCTTGCTTTAATTCTCCATTGTTATCAAAGCGGACAAGGGTATATCCCAAAGCATTGTGGTTTGACATTTTAGCGAGGTTAAAAAAAATACCTTTTGAATAGGGCAAAGGATGTTTCACTTCCACAAACTCAATATGACCCTGACTTTTTTTCGCCCAAGCAGCTAGCGCGTAGTGAATATGGTCTTTTAATTCTTGTAAATCAGGACCAAAAAACTTTGGCTTTAGCGCTCGAATCCAACGGAGAAGAAAAGGCATTTCGGCAAGATAAGGAAGCATTGAAAAACTATAAGGAATTTTTACGGCGCCCTTCTTTGATTCCCAGCGGGCGTAAATGGCTTTCTCTAGCAAATAATCAGGGATGCTTGAACAATCAGGCTGATGTGCATGGAGATTCCGAAGATACCACTTACTTTCGTATTCAATCGCGTCTTTCATGACGGTGCCGATTCCTTGAGATAAGGTTAGTTGCTGACGCAAGGTAAGTAAGCATTGACGAATTGATTAATGCGGATTTTCTAAGCTTAACACGCCTGAATTATAATCATAGGCAAATAGCTCTGCATACCTTCCCCATTCAATCACCGTACTTAACACCCGCTCAGTTTCGCTTTCAGAGAGGTAATCTTCAAGTAGAGAGAGAAAATGTTCTTCTAATGCACGATGACGGGGATGCCGAATTAATTGATCGTAAATGTAACGCGCAAGCGGGACATATTTTTTCAAATGGATGGAAAATATTTTTTTACGTTCTAAAATATCAGCTTCGACGAAACTCCGACCTTCGGGGGTAATGGTGATATCACCTTTGGAGATACGCGCAAACCGAAGAATTTCCAATAATTCCATCAGGGGAAATAAGTTATCGATATCAAGCATGAGTGTATCTGCGACATCGGGTAAATCCATTTTGCCTTGGTGTTCGGGTGCATTTAAAATTTCCAGCAAGCCGGTCACTTCCGCCACACTTGCTTCAGGCAATCGGTAGCCTAAATCCATCGACATATATTTACTGACTTCAGGCTGACTTTTTTCATCCTGCGGTTGTGTGGTCATCAAGGTATAGATGCGATCGACTTGATTCCGAAAACGTGGATCAATATCACTGCGAGGGAAAGGGAGCGTAATTTTTAAATCTGCACGAATAGAACCAGGATTGCTGTTGAAAAGAATAATGCGATCAGCCATTTGAATGGCTTCTTCAATACTATGCGTTACGAATAAAATACCGTTCAAGCCGGTTTTTTTACTTTCCCAAATATCTAATAAGTCACTTTTCAAATTGTCAGCAGTTAAGACATCCAAGGCTGAGAAAGGTTCATCCATTAATAAAATATCTGGGTTCACAACCAGTGCGCGGGCAAATCCAACGCGTTGTCGCATTCCGCCTGATAATTCTTTGGGAAGCGCTGACTCAAAACCATCAAGCCCGATAGTATCAATCGCTTTTAAAGCGCGTTCTCGTCGCTCATTGCGATGAAGTCCCATGGCCTCTAAACCTAATTCAACATTTTGTAAAACCGTAAGCCAAGGTAATAACGCAAAGGTTTGGAAAACCATGGAAATACCCCGCACCGGTCCTCCGACACTTCGGCTGCGATAATTGACAGCCCCGGCACTTGCCCCAATTAAGCCCGCAATGATGCGCAATAAAGTCGATTTGCCTGAGCCAGATTTTCCTAAAATGGCAATGATTTCACCTTCATACATTTTGAGGTTAATATCTTCTAAGACGAGTAATTCCTGACGATCTCCTTTTCGAAAGGATTTTCGCACACCAACTACTTCAATAATCGGTTCCGACATTACCTACTCCAAAGAAAAACGTGTTTCTGCATAATCATAAAGCGGCCGCCACAATAGACGGTTAAAAATCAAAACCAGTAAACACATCATACCGATGCCCAAAGCAATATGGGCAAACTGACCTAAAGCAGAATATTTGGCAATATATGCACCTAGCCCTGTCGCTTCAACCTTCTCGTTACCCCAAGTAGCAACTTCTGCCACGATGCTAGCATTCCACGCGCCGCCGGCTGCTGTAATAGCCCCTGTTACGTAATAGGGGAAAATACCTGGCAATAACAATTTTTTCCAGCGCAGCCAACCCGACACAGATAAATTATCTGCCACTTGTAATAAATCTTTGGGCAAGGTCGACGCCCCTGCAATGACATTAAACAAAATATACCATTGCGAACCGAGGATCATGAGGGGCGTTAACCAAATGTTAGGGTTTAAATGGTAAGTCACGATCATCATGACAATGAAAGGATAAAAAAGATTAGCGGGAAATGCTGCGAGAATTTGTGCAATAGGTTGGGCGAAATGCGAAACTTGGGGTCGTCGTCCTATCCAAATCCCCACCGGTACCCAAACAAGGGAGCAAAGAATAATTAAAATAAAAACACGAAATGCAGTAATCAACCCTAATAGAAACACATGCCAAATTTCATAAAACTTAATATTTGCAGCGATATAATGTGCTAAGAACCAAACTGCAACGGCCCCCAATAAAAAAGTGGTCGCATTCCACAACCAATTTTTATATTTTTCTATTTCTGCATCAATATGAGGAGCAAGGGGCTGCGCATAGCCCTTGGTAAAAATGGGAATATTAACAAACATATCAAAGAGCTGCGAAAACTTAATACCAAAATTACGCAACATTCGTGTGCGTCTAAATAAATTAATAACCCATGATTCTTCATCAGGGCGATCTAACCCGGCCCCTTCACGTTCCGCCTTAAACTTTTCAGACCAGGCGACGAGGGGCCGGAAGAGAAGTTGATCGTAAATAATAATGACGATGAACATGGCGATCACTGCATAACTAATCGCATGCAAATCTGCAGCCACGATGGCGACATAAATATAAGAACCGATACCCGGTAAAAGAATTTCTTGTTGCGCTGTTGTGATTGCTTCGGATGCCACCACAAAAAACCAACCAGCAGACATAGAAGCCATTGTATTCCAAAGTAAGCCCGGCATGGAAAAGGGCACATCAATTCGCCAAAAGCGCTGCCAAGCTGACAAATGAAACATATGAGCAGCTTCTTGTACTTCTACCGGCACGGTACGCACTGTTTGATAAAAACCAAAAGTCATATTCCAAGCTTGCGAGGTAAAAATAACAAAAATAGCGGCACACTCTGGTCCCAACAAACTGCCTGGAAATAAAGCAATGAAAGCAGGAATGGCCAGGGATAAATAACCTAGAATAGGAACGGATTGCAAAACATCGAGCATAGGCACAATCAAGCGCTCCGCACGATGGCTTTTAGCAGCCCAGGTTCCGAAAATAAAAGTAAAAAGCAGCGAAAACACGAGTGCAATAAGCATCCGCACGACAGTGCGGCCTGCATAAAAAGGTAAATAATGCGGATCAAGAGAAATCGGAATGACTTGGCCAATATGATAGGGCGTCGCCATTTGTCGCGCATTCCAAGCAATGAGTGTAATGCCAGCCAACACAAAACAAAGCGCTAAAATATCCCAATAATTGGGGTATAAACGCGAGCGGTACGCTGTCATCAATGTCGAACGGATAAAACTCATGACGACCCTCGTCTATTAAATTGTACGACCCCCATCCACTGCTATGATTTGGCCTGTGATAAAAGGCGCATCTTTAATTAAGAATAAAACTGCTTTAGCTATATCCTTTTCACACCCTACTTTCTGCAACGCAGTGCGGTCGATGATCTTTTGTTTTGCTTCTTCTGACAAGCTATTTTCACCTTCAGGCCAAATAATAGAACCAGGTGCCACTGCATTAACTCTTATGTTAGGGCCGAGCTCGATCGCGAGCACTTTCGTCATGTAAGCAAGACCCGCTTTCGCAATGCTATAGATGGGGTAGCCCATCATAGGACGCTCCGCATGAACGTCAGTAATGTTAATAATGACCCCATGATTAAGCGCCAAATGGGGTGCTGCCGCTTGAGATAAGAAAAAAGGCGCTTTTAGATTAGAATTCATTAAGTCATTCCAGGCTGCTTCATCCACTTCTGCAACAGGTGTACGAAAAAAACGTGAAGCATTATTGACCAGCACATCAAGGCGATGCCAATGTGCAACGACTTGCTGAATCAGGGCTTTTTCACTCTGCGGCTCATTTAAGTCAGCTTTAACTGCAATGGCTGAACCTTTCCGGATCCGATTGAATGACTCAACTAAACCCAATGCCTCACATTCAGAAACGTGATAATGCACAGCGAGGTCCATGCCCATGCCATGCAAAGTGCGCGCAATTTCAGCGCCAATTCGCCTAGCGGCGCCAGTAACGAGTGCAACGCTACCAGTAAGTGCAGACTTTTCCATCGGTTTTTCCTTATAATGTGGCAACAACACAAAACTATTATAAAAAATGAATACGTATTCCGCACTGCTTACCGCTTACTTACGCGATCAGATTGCTCAGGGACAGGGTGCAATTTCTTTCGCTGAGTTTATGCAAACTGCACTCTATCACCCAGAGTGGGGTTACTATTCGCGATTAACTGCACTTGGCAAAAGTGGTGACTTTACCACTGCACCAGAAATTTCCCCGCTTTTTGCACAATGCTTTGGTACCCAATGTGCAGCTATTCTATCCATGCTTCCAGATCGGTGTATTTTAGAGGTAGGCGCTGGCAGCGGCAAATTTGCTTGTGACTTAATTGGAAGCCTTAAGAGTCTAGGCATTACGCTCTCGCACTATTATATTTACGAACCCAGTCCTTCTCTCGAACGAGAACAAAAACGTCATATCAACCAGCAAGCTCCTGAAATCGAATCACTCATAACATGGTTATCCGCTTTGCCCAAAGATTTTATTGGCATCATCATTGCCAATGAAGTAATAGACGCCTTGCCGGTTCATTGTTTTGCTATGACGCCGGATGGAATGAAAGAACGCAAAGTAGTCCTCTCTCATGAAACCTTTACATGGCAAGTAGAAGAGCCTAGCAATACTGATGTTAAGAATGTATTGGATCAACTCAACCACACTTATCATTTTCCGATGGGCTATGCATCCGAGATTAATTTAAATGTGGCCTCTTTCCTTCAATCTCTCATCGGGGCAATGCAACAAGGTGTAATATTAATTGCTGACTATGGTTATGGCGAACGTGAATATTATCATCCCGAAAGAACTCAAGGGACGTTAAGTTGTTTTCATCAACACAACTATCATAGCGATCCGTTCCTTCATATTGGCAATCAAGACATTACAGCGCATGTCAATTTTACCCAACTTGCTCATCTCGCCGTGGACTTAGAAGCAAATTTGTTAGGGTTTACAACACAGGCTGGATTTTTATTAGGATGTGATCTCATCCGCTGGACCGAAAAAATGGAACATCATCTTAATGACAAAGATTGTTACGTCTTACATCAAGCTATTAAGACATTGACGCTCCCCAATGCGATGGGTGATGTAATTAAAATAATGGGATTGAGTAAAAACATGCGAGCGATAACACCTGAATTACTACCAGGATTTCGCCTGCAAGATAGACGCCGGGATTTAGACTAAATAAAATAATAGGTGGACATGTAGTGTTACGAACTAATTACTTAACTATTCATAAAGAAGAATTTTCATTTTCCGCAGGTCATTTTACTATTTTTTCTGCAACGGAACGTGAACAATTGCACGGGCACAATTATAATGTCAGCATTCGTTTTAAAATGAATATTGATCATAATGGTCTTGCTTTTGATTATCGAATTTATAAAAAAAAATTACAGGCAGTTTGCCAGCAAATTGATCGCCACTTTTTGCTACCCAGTGAATCAACTTATATGCAACTATTTGAAGAAGGCGATTATTGTATTGGTTTATTTAATGGTGAGAAAATACCATTCTTAAAAAAAGATGTAATTATTTTACCTTTATCAAACATCACAATTGAAGAATTATCGCATTGGTTTTTAGCAAAAATGCTGGAAGAAGTGACTCTACTAAAACATGGTATTGTTGCGGTGGAAGTGCAAGTTTATAATGGACCCGGACAATCGGCAGCTGCTCATTTTGGAACATGGTAGCCATTAATGAAATGGTATTGCTTTCTTTGCATTTTTTTTATCTTTTCTGCGCTCACCAGTTGTTCTCCGATTGATTCTCTCGCCCCCTTCAATGAACGCCAGGCAGCAATTTTAGTACCCGCACTTGGGAAAAAATCTTAAATTGTACTGGAATATTTGATTACATTTTCGGATTATTATTATTGTTATTAGGATCGGGTTCAGGTTCATTGTCTTTCGGTTTTGCGGGTTGAAAATAGCCAGCTTGACTTAGGGATTTTGGCTTTTCATGTTCTTTAAACAATCCTTGCAGATGAGGCTCATTTTTAAAAAGATTGAGATATTCATTGTCAACATGGAGAGCGAGCTGGCTTAATTTACTTTTGAGTTGATTCAGAAACTTAACATCAGCATATTTAACCGACTCTAATTTACTTAACTGAATGACGCCTTTTGCTAAATCGACAAATTTTTTATTTACATCTGTCCTATGCTCACTACTTTTTATAAATACTTGGGCTATTCTATGTTGGATGAAAGGCCCGAAATTCGGTAGCTTATTACCCACTACTTCCTTTGCCGTTTGATACCACCCAATTGCCTCGCCCCATTGCTGTTTTGTAAAGGCAGCATCAGCTTCACTAACGTAATAATGCCCTATACGTTGCATGATATGTTTGGCTTCTTGTTCTAATTCAGAAATCTGAGATGCTAGCTGATAAATTTGTCTATATTGCAATAGACCCAAGACTTTATTTTTTTCAAACTGCCGATCACCGATATGAACCAGTGTTAGGATCAAACTTGTAAGTGAGTCTCTATAATCATTAAATGCGAGCGCTGGCATCATACCGGGTGCGCTCAGTAGCTCCAGGACTTCAGTGTTTATCTGAAGCACTTCCTCATGCTTATTTAAATCAGTTAAGGAAATCATGGACTCCGTATAAGCAATTAAAAGCTGTTTAGTTAAGTGTGCTTCATCATTATTCTCTCGGTTTATTTTAAAAAACGCAGCCATCCCATTACTTGCTGGCACATAGCAAGCTTCTTGAAAACCGAATCTTAAAACCTTAACCGCTTCTTGAAATTGTTTATTCTCGAGGTAAGACAATCCTAAATGGTAAAGCACTAGCATGATATCAGGGATCAAGGCATCGGGATTAATTGTTTGTTTAGCATGTTTGATAGCAGCATAAAATACACGTTCTGCCTCAGCGATTGCTTTTTGATTTAACATTTGAAGTCCATAATCTTTAGCGGAATGAAAAATATTTGCATGCGCTATGGATCGGTCTTGCTTATCCTTAGCATTAACGACAGTGGAAGGGAGATATTCCAGACCTAATAATGCTAGATTAAATTCTTGTATAGCTTGAGTGAATTGACTCGTATTGTATAAAACGACGCCCTCCTTTAAGTGAATTTCACAGTATTTTCGTAAAATTTTATTTCTAAATGGACTAATAGGAAAAACATCAAATTCTGATTGATCTTGCGCACTTAAGTTAGCTAAAGTTGTCACTAGTTTATTTATTAAATTTTTTGCCAGGCTGTCTTCAGCATGCACTTCGCTCAAAGGTCTTTGAGAAAATTTCTCTAAATTAATTAAAGCAGATTGGTAAGCACGCAAGGCATGTAAAGGTTTATGTCGCGTTACTTCCAAATCACCTAGCAGTTGATATAATTTGGATAAGAATCGAAAATCATCTTCTGTTTTATTTACGATCGTGCGCACATATTTTGCAGCTCGATTACACAACTCAACTTTCCGGTTAGATTCTTCCTTATCTAGCGCTAAGGACCCATCATACAAAGATAAAGCTAAATTTCTTTTTTGTGCTTCAAGTAAATTAATCACGGGTAAACTCATCTCCATCATTTTTTCTAAAGCAGCAATAGAGCGCCTAAAATGTTGAGCGGCAAATAAATATTGGGCGTTTTGATATGCTCTTGTCGCAATGAAATCATGGTTAGTATGTAATAAAAACTGCGGATCAGATGAGTAGTCGATCGCTAACCCGTTAAACTTCGATATGAGCCGCTCAGATCGGCTTTGCATATTATTATTATTATTATTATTATTATTATTTGGATCCACAGAGGGATGAACTTCAGGTATAACCTTTTTAAAAGATAAGGTAGGCGAACCCATCAATTTATCCTTCGAAGAAGTTTGAAAATGGAGAGGGAAAGATGTGATATCAGTTTTTTTATACTCTAAATTGTTTAACCCTTCAATAAACTCATGCATGGATGAATTTTCGAAAAGTAGCTTAGATTTTTTTCCCATTCCTTGTAAATCGTTTGCAATAAAGTCTAAATATTGCGCTGGATATTGGGGAAATAGATCCCTTATCGCATTGAATTGCGAAAGAATAATTTCGTTTTTTTGATGCACATTGTTGGCTACATTTTTTAAAAACTTAATATAATTTTTTTGAAAAGCGGCAAGCGTCGAGTTATTTGTATTGTTCTGAACAAGTTCAACTAACTCTGCATAGAAACTGCGAATAACTTTTCGAGATAATTTATCAGCTTTTTCCGGTGGCAACACGGTAGGCATCTTTATCTCCCAAATATCCACTCTCTTCCTTAATTATACGCTGCAACGTATAAAATGAGATTGGATCTAAATCATAGACTTAGGGATAAGAAGGGCTTTCTGATCGATGAGTATTTAACTTTATTAGGAAAAATTCTAACAATTAACTTTCTTGTTTAATGCTCATCAATTCACGGTTAATAGAAAAACTAAGCAAGGTTCGAATGACAACTATGATAGCAAGCAACCCTACGGCGTAATAATCAGGCGTCGTTGTGGTACCTATTAAATCTGCAGCAACAATAAACTCTAATCCTAATATCAAGGTGCGTCCGAGATGGACCCTAATTTCGTTTATTTGTGACCCTTCGGTAAGCCCTTGACCGGTCATTATAAAAATAATATATCGACAAAATGCCGCGAAAACGCCCGTGACAATGATTAGAACCCCTGCTAAAGAAACAGCGTGTTGAACCCAAAATAAGCCGGTATGTAACCATTGCCAATTCATTTGATCATTCCTTACCTTCCTTGGTTATTTTATATTAACACGGGTTAACTTTAAGTAAATGATCTAATTATCTTTTTTATTTCAGCTCCAGGCTTCAACCTTAACGGGCTCTTAATAAAAAAACCTTATAATATTTATACGCTTAATTTAATGAGACTCTGATGCTTCATAAAAACTTATCTGACGTAAAAGCTTCATCGATCCATCGATGCACTTACATGCAACTTAGTCTCATGATTAAGCAATTAAGTTTCTATGCGCGCAAAACAGAAATAACCTCGCCTATTACACTTGCATTTCAAACGTTTGATCAAAAGAAATTTTCTATTACTTATTTTGCAGAAACAAATCGATGGCGTTGTAGTTATGCCGAACAAAGCCTTTACTTTAAAGAAGATGAACTTACTAAAAATATTTTTTCATGGTTTCACATTGCAGCGTCTACACCCATCGCAGATGCAATCTTAAGTTTTAAAATGGAATTGACTGTCAACAAAAAGGAAATGTCTAGCCTACTTCCTTGGATTGCAAGTTCTTCCGTTCAATCAACTTATTTGTCTCCCCTTGTCCAATCAGTATTCTTACTTTCCGAAGAGCGAGAAAAGATCGCGTCTCATGTAAATTTCCTTAATCAATGCATCAAAGATGAAAATATCGATGCAATCCATGATTTTTTAAGAAGCGACGATTTCAATCCTATTATTTTAAATGCAATCGATCACAAGGGTTACACTCCATTACGCGCTGCTGTTGAAATGGGACTTCCTAAAGTTGTTAACGCCTTTATTCAGCATGGCGCTAATTTAGAATGGGCTGTGCCTATTCCTACCGGATTTAGGGATTCAAATTTTAACTATCATATTGAAGATTTATTAAGTGTTGCGATTGCCCATCAACAGATAGATTGCATCCGACTTTTAATCGAGCAAGGCGTAGATCCGCATAAAAAAAATAGTCGAGGCATCTCTCCTTACAAAGCTTTTACGTATTACGCGGATCAAAATAATCAGCGTAATGCTGAAATCGAAGCACTGCTTTATCATGAAATTGAATCGATAGCTCCCACTAAATTTTGTCCCCGGGGACAAGAATGGATAATAGAGCAGATGAAAGCGCTCGGTTATCGTGCCCAAAGTGATGGATTCTGCAGTGGAGTTGAAGCCCTAGGACGTCCGCTTCTTTTGACTGAGAATACGCATCCGGAACATCTCGTCAACTTCAATGAACGCACTTTCATATTGAGCACCATTCCACCGGCATTATTAGCAGGGCAAATAGAACGGGCGCAGAAAAAAGTAACCGCTGAAATCAATGCAATTTGGCAATCACTTTATATTCAAGGTTACAACCCCTGGGGTCATAACGTTAAAGAAATGTTTCAAAAGAAATTTGAACAGTACCTCACCCTCACTTCGCCTAACCCTGATTCTCATTTGTTAACACGCGAAGAACGACTTCTTCTCGACGTTAAGCCCTGGTTTGATGGTCTTTCGTGCGCGCAAGAGCTTTACCTTTACAAACCTATCGATCAGGTACGAAAAAAGAAAAAACAAGCTACCAAAGCTTTTGTATCAGATTTATTAATGCCTGAATCGTTAAAAGAATTGGGTGGAGAAAAATTGGTCGCTCGATTCTCAGGATCTTACTCCCACAAAGAATTGAACCGTTACTTTCAGTCATTTCGGGAGGCAATGAAAGATAAATTTGAACACCCCATTGCCTTACGAATCAGAAATTATGATCATGTAATCAATATTCAATACAATCCCACAAAAGATACCTGGCTTTACCTTGATGCCAATCATTTACCTATCCAAACGCTCAAAACAATCCATGATATAACATTTAGGACTTATGATGCTTTTTGCAAAGAAAAGGAAAACGTCATTTTAGGCACAGATATTTTTATAGCTCGAGATCCTTTGCAGACAAATGACATAAATGCCCAAAAATTAAATGAAGAAAAATTTAATACACACTTCCATAATTGGCAGAAAAGTAAATCGTATAAAGAAATCCATTGTGTAACTCGGGAAAAAGCAAAGACTAAGGATGCTGGCGGATCAACATGGTTAATGATGGCTGCAGCTTCGGGAGAAGTTGAAGTAACCCGCCAACTTGCTCAATGGACTCCGGGATCGAAAGGAACGACCAATGCGTTTCGTGTACTGGGTTTCGCTATTCTATGCTTGGGGGGACTCCTCTTTCTCGGCTCACCACCCGTGGGGCTTGCTTTGCTAGCATTTGGAACCGTCATGCTGTGCAGTGCTGATATGATTGCCAAAAAAATTCAATCGGGCGCGCAGATCATTCAAGCAAAGAAAAAAAAGGCACATCAAGATTTATTGAATCACGAAGCTATCCCAGAGAAGAGTGCTGCTGGTCTTGGTCAGCGCGGTAACGCACAGAAATTTAAGAGTAGCACGGGAATTTGTTTTCAAGTAACCGGAACTACTTCATTCAATCCGCTCACTGAACTTAGCAACACTGAGCGCAATCAAGATAACTACAATCATTTACCCCAAATACCACAAACAATTAATAATTCTGATGGGGACAAGAAGATAAGTCGAGCCCCTAGCGCTCAATTCTAATTAAGCTCATGCAGGACATTAATCATATCAATCGCAGCCATTGCCGCTTCTATTCCTTTATGCCCCTCACTTCCACCGACGCGCGCCAATGCTTGCGCTTCATTTTGCGTCGTAAGAACACCAAAAATAACAGGAAGATTATACTGCAGCATGACTTGCTGACATCCTTCACTGACTTGCGCACAAACATATTGGTAGTGATCGGTATCACCTCTGATAACACAGCCTAAGCAAATAATTGCATCATATTTTTTTTGCTCTGCTAAACGTTTTGCAATCAATGGAACTTCGACCGCACCTGGCACATGCACTATTTTAATTTGACTTGTTGCAATTTCTTTTTCTGCCAAATGTTGAATAGCCCCTTCTAAAAGTTTTGAAGTAATATCACGATTAAAATCACTGACCACAATGGCAAATTGCGCATTTTTATAAGGCATGCTTACACTCCATTTATTTGATGTAAAAAATCATTCGCAAACGTATGATTCATTTTCTGAATTTTAGTTTGTAAATAATGTTGATTTTGAGGATTACAAAAAGCCGGAAGTGGTATTTGCTCAACTTGATCAATTCCGCAAAGCTTTAAGTAAGCTAACTTAGCTGGATTATTGGTAAGTAACTTTACCTGAGTAATATTTAAATTTTTTAAGACATTTGCTGCAATGTAGTAGTGGCGCCCGTCTGCTTGGAAGCCTAAACATTCATTCGCTTCAATTGTATCCATGCCTTTTTCTTGCAAAGAGTAAGCTTTAATTTTGTTAAGAATACCAATACCTCGACCTTCTTGGCTGAGATAAATCAAGACACCGCCGACTTTGCTAATCTCTTCTAAGGAATACAATAATTGTTGACGACAATCACAACGTTGTGAGGCAAATAAATCGCCCGTTACGCAAGATGAGTGGATACGAACAAGGGTTGCGTCCTTTGCGTTTTTACTCGGTTTGGTTAAAACAATGTGTTCTTTCCCCGTAATCTTTTCTTCGATGGCCGTAATTTTAAATTCGCCAAACGACTCGAGTGGCAAGGTAGCGCTTGCTTCGGTTGCAATTAAATTTTCATGTGCATAACGATACACAATCACATCTTCAATCGATAACCTCATGATGTCATGGTCTTGGCTAAAGACTTCGAGTTGCTCGCCATGTGTCATCGTGCCATCTGAATTCATAACTTCACACAATACAGCTGCTGGGGTTAAACCTGCCATGCGTACCAAATCAATGGAGCCTTCGGTATGACCGGCTCGCTCTAAGACGCCATGATCTTGTGCTTGTAATGGGAAAACATGGCCCGGGCGAACTAAATCTTCAGCAACAGAAGTTTCGCTAATGGCCGTTAAAATGGTGTGGGCACGATCGACAGCTGAGACGCCTGTGGTGATACCTGACCGCGCTTCAATTGAAATGGTAAAGCCTGTGCCCTGTCGACTTTCATTAAGGGGAACCATTAAAGGTAAGTTCAATTTTTGAAGGTGTTGACGCGGTAGAGCTAAGCATACGACACCGCTTCCATGACGCAGCATAAAGTTAACATTTTCAGCGGTTGCAAATTCTGCCGCAAAAATCAAATCACCCTCATTTTCCCGATCATGATGATCCGTGAGAATAACCATTTTTCCTTTTTTTAATGCATCCATTGCAGCTTCAACGCGCTTAATGTGTGCTTGCATAACGGACCGCTCCCAATAATTTTTCAACGTATTTACCTAAAATATCGACTTCAATATTAATTTTTTGATTAACGATGTAATTTTTTACAATCGTGATGGCTTGCGTATGCGGAATGAAAGTCACTGTAAACCAATGCGCAGTCGCTTTAATGACCGTAATACTCATACCATCTAAAGTGATATAACCCTTATCCACAATGTATTTACTGAGTTGCGCAGGACAACTTATCTTGACCAAAAGCGCATTTTTTCCATCTCGTGTTAACTCCAAAATTTTACCGATTGCATCAACATGGCCTTGTACATTATGTCCACCAATACGACCATCCACTTTGAGCGAACGCTCCAAATTGACAAGTGATGCTTGATTTAGTTCGCTTAAATTAGTTAAACGTAAAGTTTCAGGCACCACGGTCACTGAAAATGAATTGAGACTAAAAGCTGTTACCGTAAGACAAACGCCGTTAATACTTACGCTATCGCCGATTTGCAAGTCATCCCAATGTTGCAAGGGTTTGACTTGCAATTGCATACAATCTTGCAACCATTCAACGTGAATAATTTCACCCAGTGTTTCAACAATACCGCTAAACATAATGACTACCCTCAATATTTCCTGTGAAGCAAACATCAGCGCCCATTTGAGTGGCAGAAAAATTGATGAGCGGTTTTTTTTGTGAGAGCGAGGCAATGATAACGGGCGCTACATAAACTTGGACTTTATTAACTAAATGCTCAGCAAAAAAACTTTCTTGCGTCATTCTGCCTCCTTCAATTAACAGACTACTGATACCGCGCTTCCCTAAAATTTTCAAAAATTGGATGAGGTCAATCTTACCCGCCGCGTCGAGAGGACCAGATAGAATCTCAACCCCCTTTAATTGCAATGCGCGATAGTATGGTTCGTTTCCAGGCGTTGTGACGACTAACGTGCGCGCTTCCTCAGGCGTTTGGAACAAATGTAAATTTGGCCTGAGTCGACTTTGCATGGTTAGCACAATGCGTAAAGGTTGACGTTTAACATTCGGTAGACGCGTTGTCAGTTGCGGGTTATCAAGTCGCGCCGTATTTGCTCCAACAAGAATGGCATCAACTTCATGTCGTAAGTGATGAGCATCTAAATGCGATGCTGGGGAAGAAATGATTCTTGAATCTTTTACATGGGTTTGGGTCAAACCATCTAATGACATTGCCCATTTTGCAATAACAAAAGGCATACGTTGCGTAATGAAATGAAAAAAGCGAGCATTTAATGCACGGGCTGCTTCCTCATTCACACCAACAATCACTTCAATACCAGCGGCAATAAGGACGGCAATCCCTTTACCTGCAACTTTGGTATGCGGATCCTGGCAAGCAATAATTACTTTTTTTACTTTGGCAGCAATGAGGGCGTCAGTACATGGCGGGGTCGCACCCTGATGGGGACACGGTTCAAGCGTGACATAAACTGTTGCACCACTCGCTGACTCGCCCGCTGCTTTAAGCGCAATAATTTCGGCATGGTCAGAACCTGCTAAAAGGTGAAAACCTTCCCCGACGATGCAATCATTTTTGACAATAACACAACCCACCATGGGATTGGGGGAGACTGAATAGCGCCCTCGTTCCGCGAGTTGCAAGGCTTTTAACATGTAATGATGATGTCGGTCAGTATTCATTTCCACCCCGAATAAAACTCAAGGCGGATAAATAAATAGACCCAGCAACTTCTGAAGGAAGGGGTGATATTTATTAATCTTCTTGCATCCGGACTATACCGTCGGCTTTGGTTTTGCACCAAATCTGCTGACCTTTCCTAAGAAAGCGCTCGCGGGCTCATTTATCCCAAAAGATAAATTTACCGCCGGTGGGGACTCACACCCCGCCCTGAAGATAATGGCCTCAAGGTAATGGGATTTAGCCCGCTTGTCAATGTTCAAAATTTAGTTAAAAAAAGATCTTTTAGAGATGGATTCGTTTATCTCTAAAAGTAGAGAACATTAGCAAATGGACAAGACCTAAGTGAGTTAAAATTAATAAGCACTTGTTTTTACTTATTTTTTCAATTTACCCCGGAACCTGATTTCGACTTCTTTCTGGTCAGATGAACTATACTTAAGTCTGAAACTTGCTGTTTTGATGTGTATTTTATGCCCACCGATTTTGCATGCTGGGTACGAGAGGGCGAGAGGCGACATGCTACAAATGAAAGGCTACGCGATTGTTGAAAAAATTTACCACGGGGCAACAACCGAAGCCTATCGAGCAGTGCGTCTTGAAGATAATAAGAAAGTTATCCTTAAATCAACCGCCTCTGATCATCCAACGACCAAAGAATTGGCGACCTTGCAGCATGAATATTCATTATTAAAGAAATTAGACTTATCAGGCGTGGTACGTGCCGAAGGATTAATCACGCATGAAAATACCACGATCTTAGTATTAGAAGACATTCAAGGCATTACCCTTGCGCAATTTTTAAATTCACGTCCCGTGGATCTCACTTTATTTTTTCGAATTGCAAAACAGTTAATCCAAATTGTGGCTTCTCTTCATCAACACCACATTATTCATAAAGATATTAATCCCCATAACATTATCATTGAGCCGCATTCGCTGGTAACTAAACTCATTGACTTAAGTATCTCAACTGAAATTTTTGAAAAAGTTGAAACGCAATTGAGCCCTTATACTCTTGAAGGCAACATTGCCTATGTCTCGCCAGAGCAAACGGGAAGAATGAACCGCTCGCTTGATTACCGTACTGACTTTTATTCCTTAGGGGTCACCTTTTTTCAAATGTTAACAGGGGCACTCCCCTTTCAGGCTTCAGACCCTGTTGAATGGGTTCACTGTCACATTGCTAAAATTCCTCCCCTTGCAACGAGTATCAATCCAAATATTCCAGAAATGGTTTCATTGATTATTGGTAAGTTATTAGAAAAGATTCCCGAAGATCGTTACAGTTCAACCACGAGTTTACAACTGGACATTAATGAATGTAGCCAGCAATGGGAAAGAAAAAAATCGATTGATATTTTTTCCTTACGCCAGCGCATTTCATCTGGTCAATTATATATTTCACAGAAACTTTATGGTCGGGACGATCAAGTTGAAAGTTTATTAGGTGCATTTGAAAGAACGACGCGCGGGGTTAGCGAATTGTTACTTGTTTCGGGGTACTCCGGAATTGGTAAAACATCCTTAATTCAAGAAGTCCATAAACCTATCGTACGACAACATGGTTATTTTATTAGTGGTAAATTCGATCAACTAAAACGAAGCATTCCTTATAGCGCAATCATTCAAGCGTGCCAATCGTTAATCAAACAATTGCTCACAGAACCTGATGCTCGCTTAATTGCACTTAAGCAAGAAATCATTGCGGTACTGGGTATCAATGGTAATATTATTATTAACATCTTACCCGAACTCGAATTAATCATTGGTCCACAGCCCCCGGTTGTAGAATTACAACCCTCCGAAGCACAAAACCGTTTCACGATGGTGTTTGAAGATTTCTTTCGCATCTTCACTAAAGCCGATCATCCGTTGGTTATGTTTTTAGATGATTTACAGTGGGCTGATAATGCCTCACTTCTCTTGATTGAACATATTTTAACAGATGTTAAAAGTCATTATTTATTAGTGATTGGTGCTT
Organism: Gammaproteobacteria bacterium; assembly: GCA_013816845.1. Taxonomy (NCBI): domain Bacteria; kingdom Pseudomonadati; phylum Pseudomonadota; class Gammaproteobacteria; species Gammaproteobacteria bacterium. The sequence goes on along the minus strand of JACDDU010000007.1, from coordinate 21,051 downwards.
ATCGAGATACGGAAGTCAAAGGCGATCACATTTTAATGAAAATGCAGCAGAATATTATGGAAGTTGGAATTGCCACGCAAACCATTCAATTAAGTAATTTAACGCTTACTGATGTCGAACATTTAGTAGCAGATACATTGCACCAAGATATTTTACGTATCCAACCTTTAGTAAAATTAATTTATAGCAAAACGCATGGCAATCCGTTTTTTATCACCCAAATTCTTAAAGTACTTTATCAAGAAGAATTGTTAGTTTTTTCGCATGAGTTAAATACCTGGCAATGGGATATAAAGAAAATTGAAAGCTTAGCGGTTACGGACAACGTTATTGATTTGACCATTGCTCGCTTACAAAAATTACCCATAGTCGCCCAAGAAAATTTAAAGTTAGCATCGTGTATTGGTAGTCAATTTGATTTACAAACTTTATCTATTGTAAGCCAACAATCGTTAAAAGAATTAGCACTCAGCTTTATACCCGCTCTCACCGAAGGATTAATTAAAAATTTAGGGACTACTTATAGACAAGCTGATTTAAACAATAGTGAAAAGGATGGCACGGTTGAAAAAATTGAATATCAATTTATTCATGATCGCGTTCAACAAGCTGCCTATGACTTAATGTCTGAAGGTGTTCGCAAACAAACGCATTTGTATATTGCTCGCTTACTTTTAAAAGACGCTAATATTGAAACCAACGAACAAAAAATATTTGAAATATTACAGCACTACAATAAAAGTTTAGATTTAATTACTGACAAAGATGAAAAACTACAAGTTGCTCGTCTAAATTTAATCGCCGCACAAAATGCAAAGCGCTCAATAGCCTATCAATTTGCTTTAAGTTACATCACCGCAGGCATTGACCTCTTGACTGAAGCCGATTGGGAAACAGATTATCAGCTTTTATTTAATCTTTATCGTGAACGATCTGAATGTGCTTATTTAGTGGGTCAACATGAAGATGCAGAAAAATACTTCGATATTTTGTTAAATCATGCCAAAACAAATTTGGAAAAAGCGGATATTTATACGATTAAAGTTATTCTTTATGCAAATCGGCATCAACATGAAAAATCGCTTGAAACCGGCATTAATGCTTTAGAATTACTGGGTATTAAGTTACCGCGCCATCCTAATTCTTTTCATGTCATTAAAGAAATTCTTTATATCACCGCAAAACTTTTCTTTGTTGATGTTGCGAATTTATATAAAACATTAAAGGAAGCTCACAATCCTGAAACCATCGTCTCCAGCCATATCCTGATGGAGATGGGACCTGCTGCCTATATTGCCAATCCTAAATTTCTTGCTTTAATGGCGAGCAAACGTATTGTCATTAATTTAAAAGATGGATACTGCCGTTATTCTATTACAGCTTACATGACTTACGCTTTAATCATCATGACCCGTTTTCAACATTATAATAAAACGTTTGAGTTTGTCACTTTGGCAGGCAAGTTAGCTGATAAATCTAACCATTTACCGACCTTAAGTCGTTATTACGCCACTTTAGTATTGTGGTTTGCGCATTGGCGATATCCTTACGCGGAGTGCATTCATTTAGCGAGAAAATCTTATCAATTGGCTTTTGACGCGGGCGATGTTTTGTTTGCAGGTTATTCACAAATGGTACTCACTGCACTGCAATTTTTAACCGCTATGCCCTTGGCAGAACTTTTAAAAGCAATTGACGTAATGAATGAAACCCTACATCGCATTCAAGATGTGGGTTTTTATCAATTCGGCTTGTTATTTAAAACAACAGTACTTTATTGGCAAGGTCAAACCAACCTTACGATGGAAGAAATAAGGCAACTCATTTTATCATCAGAAAAAAATGAGTCACAAACAGTTGCAATGATGACTCATGAAATTTTTTCTAATTTGGCATTTACCTTTGGCCATTATGATTTAGCCCTGCAATCTATTATCAAGGCTTTTAGCCTGCGCCCTTATGTTTTAGGACTAGTCTGGAATCAAGAATTATACATGTTATATGCCTTAATTCTTGCGCGAAAATATAAAGAGGTTTCCGCGAAAGAACAAAAAAGTTATCGCAAAACTTATAAATCCTTATTGAAACAGGTGAAAATTTGGAACAAGCAATGCCCTCAAAATATGGAATATAAATATCTTTTAATGCAAGCAGAATGGGAACGCATCAATGGCAACATGACCAAAGCTGCTGAACTTTTTGATTTAGCAATTGTTTCCACACAAGAAGGTGGCTTCACACAATTTATTGCACTTACTAATGAGCTTGCGGCTTTCTTTTATCTTGAATTAGGCAAAACGAAATTTGCTAAAATTTACATGGTTGAGGCTCATTATAATTATCTTCGTTGGGGTGCCATTGCCAAAGCCAAACAGATTGAACAAGCCTATCCCGATTGGTTTATCGTGCAAAAACAAGCGCTAGAGCTATCCGTTGATACAGTTTCCTCAAGCACACTTAATCCAGTTTTATTAGATTTTATTTCTGTCTTGAAAGCCACACAAGCGATCTCAAGTGAGATTGTTTTAGATAATTTACTGCGTCAAATGATTTATATTGTTTTAGAAAATGCAGGTGCGGAACGGGGTTTAATTATTCTTGAAAATACTGATACTTTAGTGGTTGCAGCAGAAGGCTACGCGAATAATAAAGATGTTAAGCTATTACAAAACGTTCCCTTAAATGAGCGAAATGATCTCCCCACTAAATTAATTGCCTATGTGAAGAATTCTCATGAAGAAGTGGTCATTAGCAATGCAAGTGCTGATGGTAGATTTATGGGCGATCCTTACATTATGACCAAGCAGCCGAAATCAATTTTATGCATACCAATTATGAAACAGAAAAATTTAATTGGGATTTTATATTTAGAAAATAATTTAGTCGAAGACGCCTTTAAAAAAGAATTACTACAAGTCCTAAATTTATTAGCAACCCAAGCAGCCATCTCTTTAGAAAATGCCCGTCTTTATTCAGCAAGTGAGCATTTTGTGCCGCGCGCTTTTTTACAACAACTAAACAAAACAAGTTTGGTCAATGTAAAAATTGGTGACAGTGTATATTGTGAACGTTCTATTATGTTTTGCGACATTCGCGGTTTCACGCGGTTTTCTGAGGGAATAACACCCAATGAAGTATTTCAATTTGTTAATAAATTCTTTGCAGAAATGGAACCTATCATCGGACAGTATCGCGGCTTCATCGATAAGTATATTGGTGATGCCATCATGGCACTTTTTGAAAATCCTGATTCTGCCATTCAAGCTGCCATCGCAATGAAGCTTCAACTTGTCAAATTTAATAAACAATTACAAGCCGCGGGAGCCTTAACCATTGATATTGGTATTGGTATAAACACAGGAGAACTTATCTTAGGAATTATAGGCAACGCAACCCGCATGGAAGGTACCGTCATCGGTCATGCCGTCAATACTGCATCACGCATTGAAGACTTAACTAAGCAGTATAAAGTCTCACTACTCATTACCGAGGATACTGAAAAGAAATTAATGTACCCACAACACTACGCATTACGTTTAATTGATAATGTCATTGTGCGTGGGCAATCATCGGCTATTGGTATCTTTGAAGTATGTGCAGTAGATTCACCCGTGGTTCGTAACCATAAAATCAATTGTATTGAAACCTTCAATGACGCCAGACAATTTTATATTGAAAAAAATTATTCCAAAGCGTTAGAGTTATTTCAAAGCTGCTTGAAACCCGACATTCTTGACACTGTCGTCAACCTCTATATTGAAAAGTGTCGTGCCGCATTACTTGACCCGTCGGATGAAAAAAAGATCATTACGCATTAGCAACGCTTTCCAATTATACGTCTTTATCATTTTGCATTGATCAATGTAGCCTAGTAATTATTGCCTTCACTCAAAGTAATTTTATGCAAATTTAAATGCAAGGCGATCAATATTTTCAGTATTGAAAATTTGTTCGAACGTTTCTTCAAGTGAATGGTTGTGGAACTTAACTGATACATTATTTTCCTTACACCACGCGGTAATAACCGCACATTCCCTCTCGGCCATCTGCCTAGCCGTTTTGTCTTTAATATTGGCTGGATTACCCAAAATTAAAATAATTTCTCTCGGTTTATTGAAGTCTTTGGAGCGAATGTCATCAATAATATGTTTGACCAACGTCTCGCGATTCCTACCGATGCGATAAGACAGGTAAAGGGGAAGTTGTCCAAATTGTATGGGTTGTTTTGTCGCATCTAATTGAATGTTTTGGTTTTCACTTTCTTTAACTATCTTATTAAAGTGGGAATGATTCGTGTCGCTTGAAAGGTACATTAAAGCGTTATGTTTATATCCGACCTCTTGCAAAAGATGCACTTTTTCAGCAATATTCCCCAATATCACCATCTGGTCCCATGCATTCCAAAATTCATTAAGCGGCATGGTTTTAATACCTAGTAACTTTAAAAGTTGAGACGCAAATGTTTCAGATTCAATCTTACCTTGATTGAAAGTCTCGGCTAAAAGAAACCCTTGTTTTTGCAATGATTGTGTAAATATAAAATCAGGATTTTCTTCTTTTGCTATTTTAAGTAGTTTAGCAATGAACTCGCTGGTATCAACCTTTTCAAGTAGCATACCTAACGATAGAAGTACTGCTGTTCGAGTTTGCATATTTTCTATTCGCCTCATGTTTGGTTAACTGATGAATCCGTTATTTTAAGTGTAATTAAATTCAAATCAATACCTTGTTATACGGGTGATACAGAATAGTTTAAGTATTGCGCCTAAATTTCCCGATTTTTGAGACGTGCAAATCTAAGTTATTGATGAGGCAATGAAAGACACTTACTATGGGATCAACATGCAAACTATATTCTGAGAGTATTAACACTAATGAAAACGATTACACAATTTCATTCGATTGATTCATTTACAACCGATCGGTTGATCGCCGAAAAAATTAAACATAATGATTTAGATAAATTTTTCATCATGCATAAAAACTTGCAATTAATGGCAACGTTAGGAGGGGTACGTTCTGAAGAACAAACACGGGCCAATTTCGCATGGAATTTAAGTCAATGGCAAGACAATGGTTTTGGTCTGTGGTTATTTTACTTAAAAACCACTAAAGAATGGATTGGTCGCGCAGGCCTTCGTCGCGTGATGGTCAATGGGCATGAAGAAATAGAGTTAGGTTATGCATTAATGCCGCAATTTTGGAAGTTAGGATTAGCGACTGAAATGGCTAAAGCATCCACAGAAATTGCTTTTGAAGTCATACGACTGGATAATATTGTTTCTTTCACGCTCACTACAAATAAAACATCGCAACGCATAATGGAAAAAGCAGGTTTTCAATACGAACGAGAAATTATTCATGCTGATTTACCCCATGTTCTCTATCGCATGAAAAATCCCCGTAAAGTTGAAATATTATCTTACGACCCTCATTGGCCTGACCTTTTCGAGCAAGAAGCTAGGCGCATTAAAAGTGTATTAAGTAATCAACTTAAGGAAATTTACCACATTGGTAGCACTGCTATTCCTAACATGCCTGCCAAACCTATCATCGATATGATGCTGGTATGTAATGATTTAGATGAGATCGAGTTTATTAAAGATAAGTTAAGCAGCCTAAATTACTCTAATCTTAGACGTCAAATTATTCCGCACCGCAGCTTTTTTGTAAAACGACAAGACAATCATATAAGTTTTAATTTGCATATCCATGAAAGAGGAAGCACGCAAATCAAACGCCATGTTAATTTTAGAGATTATGTTATCCATCATCCAGAAGATGCGAAAGCTTATGCAGCGCTTAAAATAAACCTCGCAAAACAATTTTCCGATGATATGAACAGTTATGTCATGGGCAAAGATAGCTTGGTTCAAAAAATCGATGCCAACGCAAAGCTCTGGCCAAAGAGAAAAAATGATTACCTCAAAGAAAATACTGAAACAATAGCCAAAAATTGGTCGCATGAAAGGTTAGTTAAAGCAATGGTAACCAACCTTAATGTGCATATGACCCACTTTGCGCAATATCTAAACCAAGTTGAATTAGTACGCATCCCAGGCTTTACGATTGTCAATACAAGCCTTCCCGATGACACGTTTAATTTCGTTTTGGATGCTGATTTTTCTACAGCAGAAGCTCAAAAGAAAATTTTGGAAGTTACAAATTATTTTACGCAAAAAAATATTCCTTTTTCATGGTGGGTTAGCCCCTTTGATAAGCCTGATGATTTACCTGAACAGTTAGAGCATAACGGTTATCAAAATACGGAAAACAATATTGCAATGTACTTCGATTTAGATGCATGGGAGGGTCAAGTTTCTTTACCCCCAGAGCTTGAGATTATTCAAGCCCAAGATGAAAAAACATTACATGATTTTGCACTTGTTTTGGCTAATGATGCAGTTGCGTTTAAGCAATATTTTTCCTGGATCGCATCCGTTTTAACGGATGATGATCCCATTGAATATTACGTTGGTTATGTCAACGGCAAACCGGTCGTGCGTGGATTATCTTGTTACTTTGCCCAAGTAGCTGGGCTACATTGGCTATCAACTGCCCCCGATGAGCGAAGGAAAGGCTATGGCGCTGCCATGCAACAATACCGCTTAAAGCGCGCCAAAGAATTGGGCTATCACATCGCTGTGTTACAAGCTTCTAGTGCAGGATATCCTTTATATCAAAAACTAGGATATAAAGGGTGCGGCGTTTTTAGGGAGTTTAAGTTAAAAACATGAATGAGCTTTAATCCTATGCGGCATTTTGCTTAATAAGTTCGCGATGAAAGCTTGGTCTTTACCCCTATAAAATTTTTTGTGTATCATTTTCAGAATGAACCATATGGCCTGAAACTCTCTTGTCATAAAAATATTTTTTGTTTTGCATGAAGCCAAGATTAATAGCTATCTTCTCGGCTTGTAGAAAATCATTTTACCCAACAGTTGCCCTGGCTTATTGAGAGGATTAGTGATGCGCTCTACATTAAATAGTTCTGCTACCGCACAAAGTGCACCTCGCACTCATTCGCAACAAAGCTCAAAAGCTGCTCAGCGCACTCAAGAAGTTCGACAACAGTTTTGGCAGCAGATTAGCTTCTGGAAAAAAAGATCAGCAACATTACCTCCGATAAGCAATATAGGAAAATATAATCAATCCACTGTGGTTAGAGCAGAGATAACTGAAGATGCATTGCGCGCGCTCCTTGATGGTGACAAAAAAATTAAAGGCTTGCCAAAATTCATGGATGATTTTTTAAATTTGCAACCTTCCCAGCATAGAGAAACCTTGGCACTAAAACCTGAACTCATTACTTGGAGTGAGGATGGGAAATATATTTTAATGCCCAATCCTGAGCAAACGAATCACGAATTATTGATGAGCGACCCGAAAAAAGCAAAATATGAAGAAGGCGGATTCGGACTAATTGCTTGGTATATTCACCCCAAGCTATTACAGGAAAGTAGATTTGCGGATAAGGATAAAATTATAAAAGAGACATTAGAAAATGGCGAATCGCTAAGATATGGAAAATATGGCACTAAAGAAAATCTAATCAAAAATTCAAATAAACATTCATTAAAAAAAATAAACTCATTTTCCGAATTATTGGAGCGCGATAATAACAAAGAAACCGTTGAAGACATTGTAAATAAATCTAATGAACCCTATTTATGCGGTCCATTTGATTATCAACAAGAACATCTTGAATCATTGAAACGTTTAAAAAAAATGGTAATAGCGCACTTATCAGCAATATATGACATCAATGAATTAGACAAAGTTGAATTGTATTTTCATACTCACTACAGCGTGGACACGACTACCATGCATTTGCACGTCCGTGTTAATCAAATGCGTCATGGTTTGGAATTAGATAAGAGCTTAGCACTTGATGATATAATTTATTATCTTGAAAACGGCAAAAGTGTTAAAGAGACCTTCATGGAACGAGGGGTAATCCATAAAGAATTAAAATCTTTCCCATTTTTGCAATCAACTGGATATAAGATTAAAAAAGTCGCTAATCCCTATTTTATTGAAAAATCTAATACCGAAGGTGAGGAACCTACCTATAGGTTTGCTTGACTGTATAAAGTTTCGGAGCACAATTGCCTTTAGGACGATTTTAGCGAGATTATCCGACTCTGCACATCAAGATCAATTTCTAAAGCTGGATTACTTGCTTGCTCATTCCATTGCTATCTATTTTCTAGCAAAAAAATTAAACGTGAAATATCATGTGCGGCTCAATTTCTTTGCCTAGTTACACTGAACATCCAGCTTGGAAAGATGGAAGATAAAAATATACCAGCGTTAAGATATAGTAATTTTACACTCTAAAATATCTCCTGGCTGGCATGATAGGTAATTACAAATTGCATCTAATGTTGCTAAACGAATGGCTTTGGCTTTCCCGGTCTTTAAAATTGATAAATTCTGCTCAGTAATGCCAATAGCTTCCGCCAGTTCTTTTGAACGAATTTTTCTTTTTGCTAACATTACATCTAAATTTACGATAATTGCCATGGCATCACCTTATATCGTTAGCTGTTGTTCTTCACGTAACTTACAACCTTCAGCCATTATCCAAGAGATTAAAATAACCATAAGTGCCGTTAGTAAAATCCCAATATTGGTTTGATCTAATGTAATGGCCGCATAACGGTGATGCGGTGGATTATTCAGCGTTAGAACTAGCCCCATCATAAATTGATAGAATGGTTCGAGTAACTGACCGGTTAGCAGCGCATAACCAATATTGCGTATATCTCTAACATGATTAATTGAAAAAATTTCTCCCTTTTCATACAGTTTAAACAATTTTATTAATGAATAAAGAATAAACATTTCAACCATCATGGGTATTGCACTGATTAAACAGCCTAAACTTTTTTCTCCTGCAGTAAGAGTATGTAATATGGCTTTTTCTGGTATGCCTTGCGTCGTGTAAGCATGCATGCCGTTATAGGTAGCAGGAATAGCATTCAGCTTGATAAAACCAGCTAACAGCACTAATTCATCAGGTGCATCAATCCAGCTAATGATTAATAAAATAGGCAATGCAACGAAAATAATTTGAAACACTAATCTAAAAAACAGACTGATATTTTTAATTTTGTTCATGTTTTTTCACCCCGACATAAAATCCTGGGCACACACTCGTGCCCACTTAACTTATCCAAATACTCCACCATATGTATGACAACTAAGGCTATGAGCAGATAAAGTAAATTCTAATATGCCCGTACTCTTTGTTTTATCTGTTGTCATAGAACATTGCTTTGGTTCATTAAATTGATTAGCTGAGGGTGGCAATTCATGCCCATTCGCAGATACGATGACTATTCCCACACGATTATAGCCATCCAAAGAAACCGGAATCCGAACTTTTTTACTAACCTCTATTGATTGAAGTTCACCAAAAATAGGCTGATTATTTTGGTTCTTATGCGCCATACGAAACGTAACCTTCATAGGTTGATTTGCAGTAAGCAGCACTTCGTTTGCATGTGCCGCCATTGTAAAACCTAAACAACTTAAAGCAATTACACTCAATTTTTTTAATTTCATATGGACCTCTCCGCACTGGGTTTAAAATAGGATTTAGCATCGATGCCGAGAAATTTAAACGATTTATTATCGAATTACAATAATTACTTATTGTTAAATGAGATTTACCTATTTCCGGAAGAAATCGGGCCTATGAAAAGGACTGAAACTATGACTTAATTAGTCGTTAAGATAAACATTCTTAATGCTAAAATCCTCACTTAGCTTGTCGACTGCAAACCACTCTGGCTTTTCATCATTTAATCAACAAGTTGTTACAGACTGAAAACATTAACTTAATATTGACACTCACTTAATAGCTTTGAGCGTCAATCAATTATGTGCAGAGACCAAAATGACCCGGCTAACTTCAACCTATTCTATATGTCTCAAACTTACAAGTGGCGGAACTTTTTTTCGCGATATTAACTCATCAACTGTTGTCTACCGTATGAAGCCAATGAATTGATACACATTGATCATAGAAATTATCCTGGCGCAAAACTCTCCTATAGCTGATGACTACTCTGGGAAAATCTTATTTTAGTCATGCAGAGATTACCTATGAACTCTTTTGCTTAACAAGTTCGTTGCGAAAATCTTGCTCTTTTAGCGCGATAAATTTTTTGTAACCTGCAGGATCAACAAATGAATTTTTTTTGCCTTGCTTCATCAGAGCATATTTTTTCTCAAGATCAAAATACATGCCATGTGCACCAAGAAAAATATCGCAAGGCAAAGACTTTAACATTTTAAACGTATGCTCATAATCCTTGGCAATCGTCGGGTACGCAGTGTTATGCACAAGTTTATATCCCGGATTGACATACGGGCCACCTACTATGACAACGTTATACGCTTTACCTTTCTCGACCACCCTCATCGTCCAGGTTGTACAACCTTTTGTATGACCACCCGTGTGATGTGCAACAAGCACCGTGCTCCCTAGCTTCACTCGTTCACCATCATGCAAGACTCGATCTACTTTCGTTGGCTGATAATGATTATCAGGATCAGTGCTAGTGCCATATTGAAAGTCATCTTTACCGCCTGATTCAACTATAGGTACATCGGCATCCATCACCATATATTTTGCGTCGGTTTCTTTTTTTATTAAAGCACTGCCCCCACCATGATCAGCGTGTGCATGGCTAATCAGAAGTACTTTAGTAGCGTTAAATTTAAACCCAAGCTTTTCGACACTCGTTTTAATCTTTGGAATATCCGCTTCATAACCACTATTAATAAGAATATTTCCTTGCGAGGTTACAATTAAATAATCAGCTTGATAATGATCACCCACGTAATAAAGATTACCCGCGATACGAAAAGGAGGGAATGGTTTGCTTTCAGGACGAGCTTGCGCAAGCTCTACGCAAACAAATATTAAAATAAAAGATAAGAGGAAAGAGATTATTTTTTTTATTTTCATCAGTATTTTTCGCGATATATTCTTAAGGAAGCAGCATGGTACAACTTCAATAGACTGCATTCAAACACCAGTTCAACTTCAATGTTTTCTAACACGGTATATGAGTGATATGTATCTTATTTTTTTGACCGTCTCATTTAACAACTTATTGAAGAGTTTGGCTACCTTAGGGATTCGAATCCGCATTTCCCCCGGGAGAGAGCAAATCTATATACCTCCCGCAGACAAATTTAAACCCCTTGATGATTAAATTAATTATAAGTATATTACAATTCATCATGGCCCACATTGAAGCATGCGCGAACGATTTAATTGTCCATTGTAGAAATTGACTGGCGTTTTTTGACATCAAATCATTAGCGCAAAGGTTATGTCGCAGAGCTGCAAAACAGTTTACACTATGCTTTTACAGAATTATCTCACTGAAATTATTTTTTTATGCTGATAGCTAATACCACATCACGTTGCGTAATTTAAAAAATTTTCTTACATCCCGCCGAAGCAAATGATTTTGACCCCCAAAATTTGAAGAAAATAGCCCATTAAGGCGGCATGTGCTGTATGGAATAATGGTGATAACTTACCTGTTAATTAAATGATACATAAGAGGAAAAAATAAATGATCAAAGCTCTCGGACCAGGACCTGATCCTAACCAAATTTACCCCATGCAACCCTACGATAAATTAGTTTTCCTAAAAAATTTCATTAAAGCTAGCAATATTCATATTGGTGATTACACCTATTTTGATGATAAGCGTTATGGTCCTCAGAATTTTGAAGAATATAACGTTCTATATAATTACGATTTTTCAAAAGTTAAATTGGTCATTGGAAAATTTTGCGCAATCGCCGCTGAAACAAAATTTATTATGACTGGCGACCATAAGCTGGATGCGATCAGCACCTATCCTTTCCCGATTTTTCAGCAAGGTTGGGAATCAGTTTATGATGTCGCAAATCTGCCGGTGAAAGGAGATATCATCATAGGTAATGATGTTTGGCTTGGTTATGACTCTTTGATAAAAAATGGCGTTACTATCGGTGATGGAGCTATCATTGCGGCTAGAGCGGTTGTAGTAAAGGATGTTCCTCCTTATGCTGTTGTTGCTGGAAACCCTGCCAAAGTTGTTAAGCTGCGTTTCGATGAATCTACGATTAAGCGTTTACTAAACATCGCTTGGTGGCATTGGGATATTCAAAAAATTAATCAACATCTTCCTCTCATATGCAGCTTGGATGTGGATCGCTTGGAAGAAGTTAACAACCAGCGCTAGGAAGTACATAAGTAGCCAATGAAACATGCTCTTGCAAATCAGCGTATTACTCATTGCCTAAACAATTATGGCATTAAAGTTGCTAAGCTTACTTTCCTTCCTGTAGGTGCAGATTGGTACGCATCCGGATATGAAGCTGAGACGCGAGACCCGTCATCTTATTTTATAAAACTAAAACACGGCCATCAGCATGGATATGAATGCTAACATACCGTTGTTACATAATGCTGAAACTCAACAATTATTCCTTTTAAAAGGATGAAAAATTTTGCGCAACATCTTTCCAAAAATTAATACTGACGAAGAATATGAAAAATTCAAGGTTGATCATAGCGAGCTGTTTAAGAAAGTAGCGTTTGAAATTGTTACTCAGCATCATTTACCGGATGCAGGACTTTCACCGCTCGATGGCACTAACATTGTATTTTCTCATGGCAAATCCAGAGTTATAAAAATATTTCCTCCGCTTCATAAAAGCCACTTCGACAATGAAGTGTTAACAATGAAGCATCTTTATCATAAACTTTCTGTTACAACTCCCCAAATAGAATATATAGGTGAAATAGACCATTGGCCTTACATTGTCATGAGCCAACTGGAAGGGACGCTTTTGGAGGGTCTTTGGGAAAAGTTAGATCACAGTAATAAGATAATTATTATTCGTGAATTAGGGTCTTTAATTCGGGAAGTTCATTCTTTGCCTACTGAAGGACTTGAAGCTATTGATTGCTATTGGCACGAGTTCATTAGCAAGCAATTAAAGCAATGCGTAGTACACCATCAAGAAACAGGTCTACCAGATATATTATTACAACAAATCCCAAAGTATTTGGATTCAATCAAAAACCTTTTATCCGTAATCAAAAAGCCAGTTATTTTAACTGGAGAATACACGCCAATGAATTTCTTAGTGCAGCAAGAAGCGGGGATTTGGCATATTCATGGATTAATAGATTTCGGAGATTCGATGCTTGGATTGCCAGAATACGATTTATTGGGGCCAGGCGCTTTCTTGATCCAAGGCGATAAAATCCTTTTAAGAGCATTCCTATCTTCTTATGGCTATTCTCCTGAAGAGATGACAAATGCATTAAGTCACAAACTCACTGCTTTAATGCTTCTACATCGTTATAGCCGCCTAAACGCACAAATTAGAATAGAAAACTGGGAAAATAAAGTAAAAAGCTTGGAGGATTTAGAAGACCTGGTATGGGGATTTTAAATTACAATAAAAAATTTATAAAAACCCTTTCTTACATTTCCACTTCTAACAAATCTGGTAGAAACATTTTTCACACATTTATGAATCACTTCTTCAGTTTTCCTTTTTGCTCATGCTCTTCTTTACCATAGAAATATAAATCCCTTAGCTATCTTAATAGGTCAATTGTATTTGTTCAGATAAAGAAATAGATAAGATTTCAAACTGGATATAAGGGCATTATTACGGGGAAACTTATTAAATTTGGACCTAAACAGATTATTATCCCTTGATTAAATTTGGCGCTCCCTACGGAATTCGAATCCGTGTTACCGCCGTGAGAGGGCGACGTCCTAACCGCTAGACGAAGGGAGCAGAATTATTGATCGATACTGCGGATAACGGGGCGTTCAGATAAACTTTCTTCACCCGGATAGATTTCTTGAGCGCCCCATTCTGACCATGAACCATCGTAGAGGGCGTGCTTATCATTATTTAATAAATCGAGGACGAAATTTAAAATACAAGAAGTAATGCCCGAACCGCAGGTGGTAACAAGCGGCGATGCAAGATCAATACCAAGTCCTGATAATTGTTTGCGAATTTTTTCGAGCGGCTTGAAGGTTTCATTAGCTTCGAACATGGTGGTGTAGGGAAAAGAAAAGCTTCCTGGAATATGACCGCTACGTAAACCTGCACGATGCTCTTTACCGCCGGCAAAACGAACTGGGTGCCGCAAATCGATAACTTGTTCCATGGGATGATGCAAATTGGTTTTCATTTGCATCAAGGTACGCAAGTAATGTGCTTCGAAGTTAACTACATATTTTTTAGAAGAAGTTTGCTTGGGTTCACCGCTTTCAACTTTACCGGCATAACGTTCCCAAGCTGCGAAACCGCCATCTAAAATATAAAGTTGATTGGGGTTATGACCAAAAATCTTTAACATCCACAATGCACGGCAGCTGGTATGCAGTTTGCTTTGATCGTAAAAAATAATTTTGTGTTCATTCGTAATGCCTAGCTCACCCAACTTTTCTGCGATTACCGCTTCATTACGGGTAATCATATTCGGTAACGGGTTTTCTGGATCATTAAATAACGTAAGATCGAAAAATTTAGCGCCCACAATGTGACGCTTTAAAAATGCTTCACTTGGATTTTGGTTATCTTCAGGCAAATGCCAGCTAGCATCCAAAACAATAATATTTTTTTGGCTTTTACGAAACTTTTCTAGCTGACCTGCATTAATTAACCATGGCATAAATTGTCATCATAACCAATAAACAAAAATGAATAAGAATAACCATACCACATCTACAAAATGCCAATACCAAGAAACGGCTTCATAACCGAAATGATGTTCCGGCAAAAAATGCCCTTTGAGACAACGAATGAGAATAATGCCAAGCATAATTGCACCAATGGTGACATGCATAGCATGCAAACCAGTCAGCGTAAAAAATGTGCTGCCATAAATACCGCTAGACAATGTCAAATGATATTCAGAATACGCTTTAATATATTCATGAATTTGAAAGCCTTCGAAGATAAACCCTAAAATAATAGTGAGCGCTAATCCAATAATCATTTGGCGACGATTATTTTTTTTAAGCCCCCAATGTGACCAAGTTAACGTAACGGCGCTGGATAGTAAGATAAGTGTATTAAGAGCAGGAATTCCCCAAGTTGGAACAATTTCATGTGGACCAGGAAAGAGTTGAGGATTTGGATTTTTTAATAAAGGCCACATCGCTTGGAATTGGGGCCACAAATAGTGATGCGTAGCCGGGCCTTTAGACATGAGCAACTCTTTCGCAAATTCATAGGATTCTCCTCCCAAAGTAGGAATACTAAAAATTCGAGTATAGAAAAGAGCAAGAAAGAAGACGCCAAAGAGTGCAACTTCAGAAACAATAAACCACATCATACCCCATCGATAAGTTCTATCCATTTGCTCACTATGCAAACCTTGCAAACTTTCCTTTACGACGGCGCCAAACCACCCGTACATCACGGTCAATAAAATGATAATGCCTGCTCCCATGAGATAAGGACCAATCGCACCATCATGCAATATTTGGACTAAACCTAAAACGGTACAAAATAATCCAACCGAGCCTACAATCGGCCAGTAGGAAGGATCAGCAATAAAATAATATTTAACTGGTTTGTAAGGTTTGATCTGTGGAGTTTGTTTACGCATTAGCCTTTCCTTGAATCTTTTTTGGGAGTTGCATCAAATAAAGTGTATGCAAGCGTAATGACATGCACATCCTTTGGAATATCTTTATCAATCTGGAAAAGCATGCCCATGTTACGACTTTCCCCTGCTGCCAATGTTTGTTGGTTAAAGCAAAAACATTCTATTTTATGAAAATGACTTATGGCTTCGACGGGTGTCATACTTGGAATCGCTTGCGCGATCATCGTATTCTTTGTGGGATTTTTCGCATAAAAATAAATTTGTTTTTTCTCACCAGGATGCACTTTGACTAAAAGTTGTTTAGGATAAAAATCCCAGGGCATGCCCATGTGATTAGTTGAAGTAAATTGCACTACCACGGTACGGCTAAGATCAGGTTCTTTGCTAATCTCATCGGCTTGGGCTGCAGTAATTAAATTGGTTCCAATGCTTTGATTAATGCCGGTGGCGCGACAAAGCACACTATACAAAGGCACCATTGCAAAACAAAAACCAAACATAAGGGCGGCTACAATACCGCCAATCCAAAATATTTTTTTATGTGATTTATTATCAGACATATTTTTTCTTATTTAGTGACCTTCTCATATTTTTCATCCATCTCATGCGTCGTCATCGCAAATTGAGGTGGCGTAGTAAAGCTATGGTACGGTGGTGGCGAACTAAGGGTCCACTCTAATCCATGCGAACCTTCCCACACCCGTCCATCTGCCTTTTTTCCATATCCCAACATTGCAGCAACAATATTGTAAAGGAAAATGAGCTGAGCAAAGCCTAGGATGAAGGCACCTACTGTACAAACCATATTAAACTCCGTGTATTGCAAAGGATAATCCGCAATACGACGAGGCATGCCGGCAAGCCCCAAGAAGTGCATCGGGAAGAAGGTTAAATTGATCCCAATAATCGTAAGCCAGAAATGCCATTTGCCTAAACTTTCTTTGTAATAATGCCCCGTCCACTTCGGTAGCCAGTAATATACAGCTGCAAAAATAGAAACTAACGCACCTGCAACAAGAACGTAATGAAAATGCGCCACGACAAAATAAGTATCTTGATATTGATAGTCAGCAGGAACGATACCGAGCATTAATCCGGAAAACCCACCGATTGTGAATAAGAAAACAAACGCTACAGCAAATAACATAGGCGTTTCAAAGGTTAACGAACCCCGCCACATTGTACCAACCCAGTTGAAAACTTTAATACCTGTCGGGACCGCAATTAACATGGTGGCATACATAAAGTAGAGTTGAGTACCAACCGCCATCCCCGCGGTAAACATGTGGTGTCCCCAAACGATATAGGATAAAAAGGCAATCGCGGCGACTGCACCCACCATAAATTCATAACCAAAAAGTCGTTTACGACTAAAAGTAGGAATGATTTCAGAGACAATACCAAACGCCGGTAAAATCATAATGTACACTTCAGGGTGCCCGAAGAACCAAAACAAATGTTGGTACATAACGGGG
Organism: Gammaproteobacteria bacterium; assembly: GCA_013816845.1. Classification (NCBI taxonomy): domain Bacteria; kingdom Pseudomonadati; phylum Pseudomonadota; class Gammaproteobacteria; species Gammaproteobacteria bacterium. The sequence continues at coordinate 3,912 of JACDDU010000007.1, read as the reverse complement.
TCACCACCACCTGCTGCATTAAAAAAGCTCGTGCCAAAATGACGATCGAACAAAACCATCGTTACCACACCCGCAAGAACTGGCATCGCGCCAATTAATAAAAACGCAGTGATAAACCAAGTCCAAACAAATAATGGCATTTTCATCCACGTCATGCCGGGTGCGCGCAAATTAGTAATCGTGGCAATGATATTAATGGCGCCTAAGACAGAGGAAATTCCCATTAAATGGATGGCAACAATTAAGTAGTCCGTGCTGGGAGGGCCGTATAGGGTGGAAAGCGGTGCATACATGGTCCAACCAAAATTGGGGCCCGAACCCGGCAAAAATAATGAACTCAATAAAAGGGTGAACGCAAAAGGAAGAATCCAAAAACTCCAATTATTGAGACGGGGCAAGGCCATGTCGGGTCCGCCAATCATCATGGGGATCATCCAATTGGCAAGGCCTACAAAAGCCGGCATGATGACACCAAAAATCATAATGAGTCCATGCATCGTGACTAACATGTTATAAAAGTTTGGATCAAAAAAATGAGCACCGGGGCTAAATAATTGCAAGCGAATCAGCAAGGCCATGCCACCGCCCACAAACAACATGAATAAGCTAAAAAGCAAATAGAGCGTACCGATGTCTTTGTGGTTGGTTGTAAATAACCAACCTTTAACCCATGGACCAACGCCATTTTTTAATGAATGATGGTGTGGCGCTTCATGTCCGTGCCCATGACCATGAGAATCATGGTCTAAAGTGTGCGAATCTGTTGGGGTCGTCATGGCTTTAGTTTTCTCCCATTAATTATTGTTGTGGTGGTTTTGAACGTGCAGACTGAACATCAGCCTCTAACACCACTGTGCCCATATTATTTCCCCAAGCATTACGCTCATAAGTAATAACATCAGCAAGTTCTTGGTCTTTTAATTGATCTTTAAAAGCTTGCATGGCTGTTCCTGGTTTTCCATAAAGCACCATATTGAGATGGTTCAGTAATGGACCTTTAGGAATTGGGCCATCTTTGAGAGCTGGAAAGACAGGGGGCATGCCTAATCCACTCGGTTGATGACAAACTGCGCAAGTGTTCATGTAAATTTTCTCACCGCGTATCATCGCTTCTTTAAGCGCCTCTGCACCTGAAGCTGCACTGGGGGCTGCAACTGCTGCCGGTTCGGCAGCAGATGGAGCTGATGCTTGATTAGCTCCTTGCTGAGGGGCACCCAGCGTTGCTTGGGTGTTACTGGTTGTCGATGGAGTTGTCGCAACACCTGGTGTGGCACTGGGTGTTGAAGCAGGGACCGCGCTCGGGATTGCTGGTGCTCCCTTATCGGTCATAGCTACGGGCGCATTTGCATCTGTTGCTTTGGCAGCAGCATTTGCATTCACCGCTTTTGCAGCTGGGGTTTCAGCAACCGTCGCAGCAGACGTCGTAGAAGGCACTTCCTTCAATGCATCTTCAATCGATTTGCCATCACGATAAGCTTTGATTTGAATAGGCTGAACGAAAGTTTTGGTATTGTTTCCCCAAGCATTACGTTCATAAGTAATAATAGAGGCTAGATCAACATCATTGAGTTGACCTTTGAATGCTTGCATAGCCGTACCATTGACACCATTCATTACAATTTCAATATGCTTTTCGATCGCACCGATAGCAATTTTACTATTTTTGAGTGCTGGGAACGTTGGAGGCAATCCCATGCCGGTGGGTTGATGACAGGCAGCACAAACGCGATTATAAGCTTGCTCACCTTGCTTCATTAACTCTTCAAGCTTCCACTCACGATTGGTTTCCGCGGCACCTTGCGTCGCTTGACCTTTTTGTTGTGCAACCCAATCTTTATAACCTTCTTCCGTTGTAGCTATCACAACGATAGGCATATAAGCATGGTTGATACCGCATAACTCGGCACATTGCCCACGATACGTACCGGGTTTATCGATAATTGTCCACGCTTCGTTAATAAATCCAGCGACAGCATCACGCTTCACACCAAAATCAGGGATCCACCAAGCATGATTTACATCGTTTGACGTAATAAGGAAACGAATTTTTTTATGGATAGGGACAACCATAGGGTGGTCCACTTCTTGCAAGTAGTGTAAACCTTTGGGTGCTTGATTATGCAATTGCTCGGCAGGAGTAGAGAGATTACTAAAATAACTAACCTCATCTTCCAAATAGTCATAATGCCACTTCCATTGATATCCCGTAATCTTAATAGTGAGCTCTTCTTGATCATAATTATTCATATTCAAAAGAACTTTGGTGGCAGGAATAGCCATTAAGACTAAAATAAGAACAGGGATGATTGTCCAGGTTATTTCAACCCAAAAATGCGAGTGGAATTGTGCCGCAACCGCGCCTTTAGATTTACGATGGTAAAAAATTGAATAAAACATCGCACCAAAGACAAGAATGCCAATTACAACACAAATCCAAAAAACGGTCATGTGGAGTTCGTAGACATCGTGACTGATAGGTGAAACGCCAGGCGTCAGATTTAAGGTTGTTTCTGCAAAAGCCGCACTACTTGCAGCAAACAAAGTAAACAAGGTAGATTGTACGCGTCGCACGCTATCTCCTTCCGTGAGTATTACGGTTTTTATTTTAATTAGGATTTCATTGTTTTGGATTGGCGAATTATAACGGCACTTCTACACGATTAAAACTACGGGAATGAAAAATATGCATGAGTTAAACGATCAAACGGTCACTTCCGCCCTTATTGAGGATTTAATTAAGGAAAAACGGGCCGAACGACGTTGGAAAAATATTCGCTCGATTCTCTGGCTTGTTCTTGTGGCTCTCATTTTCTTCAGTATCTTCAACTGGACCCATGGAAAAAAAGGGGCAATGAGCAGCCTTGATGATAAATATGTCGCTCTCATTCGTCTAGACGGTATGATTGCGCCAGGCCGAGATTTCTCTGCGGAAGAAATTGTTCCTTTGTTACACGATGCCTTTACTGACAAAGGCGCTACGGGCATTCTTATTGATATCAATTCACCAGGTGGCACACCTGTGCAAGCTTCAATCATTCATGATGCGATTGAATCGTTTAAAAAGAAATATAAAAAACCAGTCATCGTAGTCGGTGAAGATTTGCTAACGTCAGGCGCTTATTACGTCGCGGTCGCTGCTGATAAAATTTATGTTAACCCCAACACCTTGACCGGCTCCATTGGCGTCATTATGAAAGGCTTTGGCTTTGTTGACTTGATGAAAAAAATTGGCGTTGAGCGCCGAGTCTATGTCTCTGGAAACGCGAAAGATCGTCTCGATCCCTTTTTACCTCAAACTCCGGAAGATCAAATTAAAATCCAAAACGTAATGACAGAAGTCCATGACAACTTTGCCCAAGCAGTGGTGCGTGGTCGCCAGGGTAAATTGAAAGGTGATTTAAAAGAATTATTTAGTGGGGACTTTTGGTCTGGGCAAACGGCTTTGAAACTAGGCTTAGTCGATGGTTTAGGTAATTTATGGGAGGTCATGGAAAAAGAATTTCATACGACTAACTTTAAAGAATATAATAATTCACCTAATTTTGTGAAACTTATTTCCGGACAATTAGGCACCGCAATTGATACGTGGTTTTATTCTTACAGTTAAATCCGTAGGACCTGTCTTTAAAAGCAAAAACAAAGCCTAATGTCCCCTACTAAAGTACCAAGGTAGGATTTGATAAGTCCTGGGTGGAGCGCGAAGCGTGTAACCCAGGAATCACCTCACTTCACTAAATCATCCTCTCCTACTTTAAAAAAACTTTCACACACATTTGATTACATCTTTGCTAGAAGATTCGGGGTTTGTGAGTGATGTAATCTTGGGTCTGTGTTTGATGGGGCTTTTTTGGTGATTAAAGTGGTGGGTGGCAATTGATAGTGTCCTGGGTTTCGCTGCGCTCCTCCCAGGAG